>JBDGYW010000771.1:0-3586 GCA_039588935.1 Gemmatimonadota bacterium
CTTCTTGTCAGCTACCGCAGGATGGCTGCTTCTTCTTGGTCACCGCCTGGTACATCAACGCCGCGGCGCAACCCACGCCGCTGTCGACCGTGACCGCCTCGAACGGACAGTTCATCTGACAGGCCCCACATTCCATGCAGGCGGATCGGTCCGCCACAGTGACGTTCCCATTGTGCTGCGCGAAGACCTCATGCGGGCAGACCAGCATGCAGATGCCGCAGTCGGTGCATAGCTCCCGATCGAGGCGGAGAGTGGTCTCCTCGTACATGTTCTTCACGATCCCGCTCCTATCGCACGCGCCACGCCCAGCGCAGCCGCCAGCAACACACCGGGCGCGAACATCCACGCCATCACCGGTACGTAGGCGAAGATCTCTCTTTTGACTCCGCTCCACGAGGTGAAGGTGGTGCTGCCGGTGTAGTTCAATGAGAGGAATGCTGTAACGGACGGCATGAACAGCAGGTGGGCGAGCGCCCAGCCCGCGCGCTGCCAAAATGCCTCACCGAGGTATCCGAGACAGACCAACACCGCGAATGGCAGGGCTACCAGCGTTCCGAGGAAGAAACCCTTGGTGCTGAAGTTGCTGGTCGGCAGCCATGGGAGCATCGGGGGGAAGAGGATGTTCCCCGCGAAGACCGCCGCAAATGCGGCCAGAGCCGCGAAAACGCCACCCGCGAAGTAGAGCGGCAGGCCGAGTACGATGGTGAAGATCAACGTGTTGATGGTTTCAACCGGCACGATCTCCAGACGCTGTTTCAATGGGAAGCGGACCTTGCGCATTTCCGCTGTGGCCTCGCCGGTGGCCAGGTATTGGGGGAGGTCCGCCGCCCGCACAGGGCCGTAGTCAACCTTGAATCCCGAACGCTTCTTGACCGAGTGCGCCGCCACCCCAGGAGCGCCGAGCTGCGGCAGGATCAAACGGCGGTGCTTAACCGTGTCGCGGAGATTCGCCTGTTCGATCCTGAGCACGAGCTCGTCTGTGCCGAACGTACCCTTGCCAGCGGCGCACCAGACATTGATGCCTTTTGTGTCGAGCACCAGGACGTAACCGTGGATTCCCTTCAGAGCCGTTCGCACGGCGCGGAAGCTGGGGGAGTAGTTGGCCGTGACAAAGACAGGTGAGTCCTGATCGGGCGAGCCAAGACTGTAGAGGCCGGGATCGATCTTGTACTTGTTCCGGTTGATCCCCAGGTGGGCCATTACGTTGATCCAGCGGTCTCGGAGAGTAGACTCGCTGGTCGCCTGCTTGATTCTAGTTGATTCACTCATTGGGTCACGCCTCGGTGAAAAGCGGCCAATACACCTTCCTCGTGTAGTCGACGTAGATGTCGATGAACTTCTGCTTGGCCACACCGCAGTCCATACCGACGTGGTCGCACCACTTCTCCTGGAACACTAGGAAGCTGATGATCGGCAGGAAATTCATAAAGAACTCCGCTACCTGGATGACGGCAAACCTCTCCTTGGTCGACTCGGAGTATGCCGTGCAGCACTCATCGGTGGTTCTCTGGAATTTCCTGAGGACATCGAAGAGAGGCACGTCATGGCAGTCCTTGACCGATTGGAGCAGGACGATCTTCAGGATCCATTTTCTCGAGGCCAAAAAGTCGATCATCTCCCGCATGCATCCCTCGACCGAGTCTACCGATGCGGAGAGCGGATCATTGATGGAGATGCCGAGCTTTTCGGGCAACTGTCTGTTCAACTCCACCGCCTCGTCGATGAAGCCGTCGATCAAGGTCTTGAGGATCTCATCCTTGCTCCGGAAGTGGTGGTAGATCACCGATTTTGCGATCCCGGCCCGCTTCGCGATCTCCCCGATCCCAGTGCCGGTGAAGTCCTTCTCGGCGAACAGCTGCTCGGCCTGCGCGAGGATGCGTGCTTTCGTATCTGTTGAAATGTCGGCGGCTGCGCTTGTCATCATCTGATCGTCGCTCCTAGACCGACCGTTCGGTCTAGAGGGAATCTCGTGCAGACACGGCGGTTTGTCAAGCGCTGCCTTCGGCTGTCCCTTCTGAAGAGCCCATCCGGTGCATCCCGCCACTGAGGCAAGGAGCCTGGATTCATGGGACTTGGGCCCAATGTGCATGAGCTACTCGTCGGCGGCCCAGCGGGCGTCATGCAGCGGTGTCTAGTTGGGCGGCGGGGCCAGGAAGACCACCGGCCAACTTCGCTGCTGTAGGCAAGAACATGCTCGGACATCCTGGGCATCGCAAGGAAGGCAGGGGGTACCGAGGACTAACAATCCGTTGTACCGCTGGGAGCCCCCGTCCGACGGGGCCTCTCGGATCACTGTGCCCCGACTGTGCCCCTTGCCCTCCGAGCTTCCCTTTGGCTTCCCTCTGTCTTGTACTGGCGTGGGGTTGTCTGAATATTCCCGAATATCTCTGAGGGCCAGAAAGGCCAAAGGAGAGCCTCGGAGACATTTTCAGCCGATGGGCAACTGTGATGGTGTAGCTTCTGGCCGACGATTGCACCGTCTGATACCTTCGTGCAGGAGGCGCAGGCTAAGGGTCTGAATCCGTGCAGGCTCGACTTGCGAGAAACCTCAGCCGTGAGGGCTGAATTGATTCCAGCGAGGTCAAGATGCCACCGGAATTGTTGAAAGCGACACCGACAAAGCTTCGTCAACTTGGAGTGGATGAACGCTGGCTACAGGACCGCATTGACGAAGACCCGACACTGCTCGGACTTGGCGATCTCCAGATTGTGCGCCGCGAGAAATCTCAGCCCACCGGCGGACGGATCGACTTCCTGATGTACGACCCTGATCACGAACGTCGGTATGAAGTAGAAGTCATGCTGGGTTCCCTCGATGAAAGCCACATTATCCGTACCATTGAGTATTGGGACGTCGAACGACAGAGGTACCCTTCCTACGATCATCGTGCTGTCATTGTCGCTGAAGAGATTACAGCGCGGTTCTTCAATGTGATCCGGCTGTTGAATCGTGCTGTTCCGATGATAGCCCTTCAGCTCAACGCTTTCACTTTCGGCGAGGGCGTTGTGTTGCATTTCACGAAGGTCCTTGATGTTTTCGAGGAGGCAGACGAGGAGGACTCAGGTGGTGAATTGGTTGATCGCCACTACTGGGAAAACCGTACTGCTGGAGGTTCTTTGGCGGTGCTTGACCAAGTAGTTGATATGGTCGACAAGGAGATCGCGCCCGCTCGAGTGACCTACAATAAGAACCATGTGGCGCTAGGCACGAGCGGCTACAACTTCTGCTGGTTTCATCCAGGGAAGTCGACGCCACATTGCCACCTCCGTATTCGCACAGGTGCTGAGGACCGCGAGACGATTATCGGGCAACTTGAGGATGAAGGGGTTTCCTCCACGGCCTTCAGAGGCGAGCAAATAACGATCAAAATGTCTCAACGGTTTCTACGCGAGAGCCGCGATGCTGTTCTTAGAGCATTTCGCTTCTGTGAGGTCCGTTCACGAGGCGTCCAGGAGCAGCAACTGATCGATGCCGCGGGCATTGGTGCAGACTAGAATTCTCACTTCAAGGCCGTCCTGATCAAGAATCTTGCTGCGGCGAGCAAGTAGAGGCCGGCATTCCGTCGCCCAACGAAGGACCCGTCCC
>JBDGYW010000772.1:0-3585 GCA_039588935.1 Gemmatimonadota bacterium
ACGTATCACGTGGTGTTCCGGTACCTCGGAGCGCAGGCTGCTCCAGATACGATCGAGGCCGAGGAGGACAACGGCGGTAATCCATACGCCAACGGTAGGGTCTACGAATCCACGGACGCGAGCACATGGACGAGCGGAGGGAGTGCGTCTACTTCCGATCTCAACTTCCGCATCTACGGTGCCGCCGCACCGATCACCGGCATTTTCGATTACTGGCTCTCGGACGGTACGACGCAGCGGCATCTCGTCGCAGCCGACCGCGAAGTTTACAAGAATGTCGCCGGGACGATGACTGCAGTGTCGAACCGTCAGCGCACCGGATTCACCAGCGATGCGGATGAGTTCACGGACTTCGCCGTGGGCAACGATGTCTGTTTCATCGCCAACGCTACGGACACCCCGCAGTCGTTCTACATCGATTCAGCCACGGAATATTGGCAGAATCAGGGCATTTCTGCGCCGACGGCGACCTTGACGCTCGCTGCTGCTAATGCCGGTGGAACTTTACCGGATACGGCCGTGTACGAGGTCGATTACTACTACTACAACAGCCACACCGGACAGCGTTCGCAGAGTCGCTATCTTGGCCTGAATGCCACAAGCGCCACGATGGCCTCGCCAGCTCTGACGCTGCGCATCACGAACATTCCCGCTGACGTTGCCCGTGAGGGCGACCGTGCGACCCACATCAGATTCGAGCTCAAAAGAACAGATGGTGGAGGCGCCGAGACGGTTTTCACTCTGGCCCTCGACTCTGCTGGTACGGTGTGGGAAGTGGCGCTCGGGACAACCTCGCTGGACATCACGACACGCACGGCGGGTGACGTGGCCGAGTACGACCACAATCTCCCGTCGTCTCATTCGATCAATGCGGTGGCAGAGAACCGGCAGTTCACGAACGATACCGCCTCGCCCTGGCGGCTGAACTACTCGAAGATCAGCGGCACGTCGCCGTTCTACGAGTCGTTCCCGACGAACAACTTCCGTGACTTCGGCAAGGGAGATGCCGACTACATCACCGCGTTGATCTTCATGCCTCCCCGGACTCTTATCGTGGGCATGAAGAACTCGATCTGGGCATTGGACGCTCGGCGCCCCGGTACGTCCGATCGTCAGGTGATCGCACGCGGAGTCGGCATCGCCCACCATAACGCCGTGGTCGCAGTCGGTCGCACGCTCTACTTCATCAGCGACGGTGATCGTTCCAAGGGACCGTTTGTCTGGCGTGGTGCCGGTGAGCCCATCCCGGTGCTAGGTCTGGACGATACGTTCAAGAACCTCAACCAGTCACGCATCAAGTACGCCTCGTGCGTCCATTACGCACCGGATCAGAACCGCTTTCAGTGGTGGAGCCTGCTGACGAGCTCCGGCCAGTCGGCCCCTGATCGTGTGCTGATGTACGACTATGCGCTGAACTCCTGGACGGTGTACAAGATCGACGCCAATGTGCTCGGCATGGTGGACAGTGGCGCGGTCACTCGCATCTTCGCCGGTGGCGTGGACGGCTTCGAGCGACAGGCGGATAGTGGCATACAGGATGACACCACGGACATCGTTGCCGATTTCAGCATGAAGGCATTCGACTTCGGCTCACAGGAAGTGCTCAAGCGGATGCGCTGGATCGATTACGTCGCGCTCGGCAAGACGACGGGCTCGATGAACCTGGCAATCACTTACGACTTCGGGGCACGAAGCGGTGCTACGGCCACGCTGTCGCATATCATCCCATCGAACACCGGCACGTGGGGTAGCGGCAACTGGGGCGATGGCACGGTGTGGGGCGTATCCACTGCGAATGTCACCAAACGGGTGAGCATCAACGGCTTCGGCAAGTTTGTCGAGCCGATGATAAACTCCGATAAACCGTTCCATCTAAAGAGTTTCGCGCTCGGCGTACAGCCGACCGGAAGGAGGGGCTGATGCCTCGCCGGCCACCCTTCAGGGATGTGTCGCTTGCGCGGCTGCCGGAGACCGCCACACAGACGGCGACCATGCCGGCTCCGGTCGAGATCCCCGATGCCGCCGATCTGCTCGACGGCATGGAGCATCTCCGCATCGGCACACGCGATCAGTACGAGAGTGAATGGGTGAGGATCGAAGGCGTGGATTTCGTCGGCACACACGAGTTCACTCACGGGTTAGGTGAGATTCCGTGGGTGGTGGATGTGCTGCAGTCCACGAGAAGCGATGGAGCGAATCCGACTCCTGCAATCCCCGGCGGCACGGATGTCACGGTTACCAAGACGGCCACGACGATCACCGTGCAGAATGACGATGCGGCCACGGTTGATGTCTACTTTCAGGTGAGGGCGATGTAATGACGATCAAGACCAGGGAGGCATCGGCCCCCATCACTGACGGTGAAGGCATCTCTGCTGCGGATGTCGAGAACGAGTTCGTGAAGTTGTTTGCGTTGCAGAACGGCGATATCGACACCACGAACATCTCTGCCACCGCCGGAATACTCGGCACGCAGATGGCCAACAACACCATTGCGGAGGCGCAGGTCACGGCAAGCACGCTGACGACAGCATCCATGGCGGCGTCGGCGGTCATCAAATCTAGCTTCAATACATCGACCAATGCGGCTGGAGCACTCACGACATCACTCACCATGGTCGATGTTCCGGGGGCGTCATCGATCACGCTTACACCGGGCTCGACAAGCGATATCGTGGTGATGGAGTTGCAGATTGCCACCATATCCATCGGCGGCAGCGCACTGCACGCCTTTGGATTCAACATCGATGATGGCACTGGCGATGTCGAAATGGGCTTGGTTTTCGGAGACTCCAATTCAACGAGTTTTCCGAAGACCAGCATAATCCGCCACGTCATGACTGCAACCGCGGCTTCGTCAACGACCTACAAGCCGATTTACAGGTACACGAACAGCGGAACCGATGCTACAACCCATCGGTGGTATGACACGGGTGTTGACTACAACACCCTGTTCTCCGTCACGATCTATCCGATCAAGTGAGGTAAGCCATGGGATTCGGAGGCCCCAACATCGGTTCTGCAGTCACCGGCACAATCGGCAGCGTGCTCGGCCTGTCGGAGTTCTTCAAGAGCGGCCCGAAGCGGATCGTTCGGCCGAAGCTGGCCATTCCGATTGCGGAGGACTTTGCGGGGTTTCTCACCGAACGGCTCGGCACGTCACCGGAGGATACGGAGTCGTTTGCGCGAATGAGTGCGGCTATTCGTGAAGCCATCAGCGGACAGGCGGGTGCGGCACGTCAGCGGTTGAGCGATGCGTCCGTGGCCGGTGGGTTCTTCGACTCGGGCGAGCGCATCTCGGCTCTGCAGGATATCGATCGGGCGGAGTTGCAGACCTTCGGTGAGCAACTTCGGTTGCTGCTGGAGAGTCTCGAGGAGCGGCGTGTGGCGGGCGTGTTGCCATTCCTCGGCCTTGCCTCCGGCGAGAACGTCAACATCACGCAACTCAATCAGGCCCGGCGGCAGTTCGGGATCGATGCTCAGTTCAAGGCGGCAGAAGCGTTCAAGGGGACTTGATGGGCGAGCAAGAGCGACGACCATTTCTCGGCAAGCCTCCATTCACCCCGCAGGGTGACATCTCGGACT
>JBDGYW010000773.1:0-3582 GCA_039588935.1 Gemmatimonadota bacterium
CTTCCGGGGTCCTCGGCGCCTTTGCCTTGGTGTTCGGTCCGAGTTCCACGTTGGCCTCGACGGGCTGTTGGGACGTATTAACGGCCCTCACTCTGATCCAGTTGAGGAAGTTCTCACCCTCGGTCGGCCAGTCGAACGCCTTCTGCCAGTCCTTCACGTCCGGCAAAGGCGTTGCCCAGTACGCCACTTCGTACCGCACCGGCCCCTCTTCAGCGGCGACTACGATGATGGGCATCCAGCCGTTCATCGCCAGTTTGGGATTCTCCCGGCTCAAGAGAGTTCGATCGGTGCCGATGCGAATCCGGACCGGCGTCTTGCCCGCCAAGACCAATTCGTTGTTGGGGGTGATGCGGCTGCCGAACTTGTAGTCCTTCAGCCCAACAACGTTCCAATTGTTGGTGAAGTAGTCGAAGTCGATCGACTGGCTGGCGGCTGCCACATCCCGGGTCGCCTCGGCAGATTTGGCCTCGCAGACAACGTGCTCGGTCCGAGATATGGCCAGGCTCGCGAAGACACTGCAAGTGAGCAGAAGTGATTCCTTATGCATATCCGTTCCTTTCTCGTCACGCCACGAATCAGTAGAAGATACTGGGCTACCAAAAGCCACTTCCACTGTGGCTATTCTACCAGGCTGGTCTATCGTTGCACGCTTGCTGGGATTCTGGATCTGACGGGGGTGTTCCTCGTGATCGAATTCAGGTTTGTGCCGGGGCCGTAACGAAGAGACCGCCTGTCGAGGCCGGCTCGTAACTAGTTCCCGGCAGCGGCCCGTTGCGTTTCGTTCACGACTGCAGCGAATCGAATTCTGAAGGTCCAGGCATGGTCGCAAGGCAGAGGATCAGGTAGCTCATCAATCACCAAGTCGCTTCCCTCTTGGTGCCAAGCCAAGTCCTTGTCGCTGCCGAGCATCCGGATGGCGGAGTCGGGTTCGGGCTTCACGGCGCGAATGACTACCGGAGCGCTCGGCTGCTCCAGGTCGATCGCGTAAACGTATCGCCCCTTCCGGGTGAACCTCAGGGTCCCCGCCTCGCAAGCGGTGTGCCAATCCGCCCCATGCAACGCCGTCTTATTGATCTTCATCCAATCACCGAGCCGCTTGAGTATCTCGATCTGCGACTCGGGGAACGTCCCATCCGCCCGGGGAGCGACTCCAAGCAGAGTGACTCCGTTCTTACTTGCCACATCAACGATTCCGTCTATCAGCGCATTTAGCCCGTAAGTGATTTCGGCAGGTGACTTACGTTCCAGGGTATCCACATACGCCCAAGCGAATCCCGGAATAGGTGAACTCGTTTTGTCTTGCTTCAGTCGGAAATGGAAAATCCTGGTCTCTGAGTTAGCATAGAGACTGCGAGGAGGATTTTCCATGACGAGAAGACGCAAGAACTACACTCCTGACGAGAAGGTGGCCATCCTGAAGAGGCATCTGGTCGAGAAGGTGCCGGTCTCCGACCTCTGCGACGAGTTGGGCCTGAACCCGACGGTGTTCTACGGCTGGCAGAAGCAGTTCTTCGAGAACGGTGCGGCAGCGTTTCAGCGGACACGCAGACGCCAGGTCGATCGCCGCGACCAGAAGATCGAAAAGCTCGAAGCGAAGTTGGCCCAGAAGAACGAAGTGCTGGCCGAGTTGATGGAGGAACACGTCCAGTTAAAAAAAGAACTTGGGGAACTCTGAAGGAACGCTGGGTTCCCCATGACGTGCGCGACGAGGTGGTGGACTTTGTGGGCTGCTGGTCACGGAAGACGGAGATTGCCATCTGGACGTTGGTGCTCTGGCTGGGCATCGGGCTGTCGAAGTTCTACAACTGGCGGACCCGCTACGGCAAGGCCAACGAACACAACGCCCGGGTGCCCCGCGACCACTGGCTGGAGGATTGGGAACGAGAGGCGATCCTTGACTACGAGCAACAGTATCCGCTGGAGGGCTACCGGCGCCTGGCGTTCATGATGCTGGATGATGACATCGTCGCGGTCAGCCCGACGAGCGTGTATCGAGTGCTGAAGACGGCCGACCGGCTGGGTCGCCCTTCGCCGGCGAACGAGCGAAAAGGCAAAGGCTTTCATCAGCCAAGTCGTCCTCACCGCCATTGGCACATCGACGTGTCGCACCTGAACATCTGCGGCACGTTTTATTACCTGTGCAGCATCCTCGATGGCTACAGCCGATTCGTGGTGCACTGGGAAATCCGCCGACAAATGACAGAAAAGGACGTGGAAATCATCGTGCAGCGGGCACGCGAGAGGTTTCCCGGCGAGACACCTCGGATCATCAGCGACAACGGGCCACAGTTTATCGCCAAGGATTTCAAGCAGTTCATTCGCCTGGTAGGGATGACCCACGTGAGAACATCGCCCTACTATCCGCAAAGCAACGGCAAGAAGGAACGCTGGTTCGGGACGCTGAAGCGTGAGTGTCTTCGCCCGGGCACACCGATCTCGCTGGAAGACGCTCGGCGGTTGGTGGCCCGCTTCGTCGAGCATTACAACACCGTGCGGCTGCATTCGGCAATCGGCTACGTCACGCCGGCCGACAAGCTGTTTGGCCTAGAGCCGGTCATCCACGCCGAGCGCGATCGGAAACTCGAAGAGGCCCGCGAAGCCAGACGGCAGAATCGCCAGACCAGCCGCGGGAATCGAAACCACTCGACGCCGACCAAGGCCGCCGGCCCTTGGCCGGCTCGCCACCTCGACTTCTGCAGGATTCGCCGTGACGTGTCGATGGCACAGGTGCTCAAGTACCTCGGCTACTTCGATCGAATGCGAGGCTGCGGCCCTCAACGTCGTGGCCCTTGTCCGCTGCACGACTCCGCCGAAGATCGTCGCCGTTCGTTCTCGGTCAACCTCCAGAAGGGCGTCTTCCGCTGCTTCCATCCGCCCTGCCAAGCCGCAGGCAACACCCTCGACCTCTGGGCCGCGGTCCACCGGCTGCCGATCGAGCAGGCCGCAAGACACCTGGCCCAAACCATGGCCCCCGGCTTGACAACCAACCCGAAACCGGTCACAGAGAAGAGGAACCCGTAAACCCAAACCCCATCAACCCGCTAACTCAAGACGCCGCGCTTTCCATTTCACGCTGAACCAAGACAGTTCGACAACAAGATGATAAGGATTGCCCAGCGAGACGATCGCTGCGAGGCACTGCTTAATGCCCACTTCGCCGCTCCCCAATGGAAGAAACTGAGGCGCAGCAGCCTCAGACAGACCGGCACCGTCTTTGAAATGGTAGTAGTCACATCGACAACCGATGGTCTCGATAACCTTCACCGGGTCCTGACCCGCAGCCTTGGTCCACATCAGATCGATGTTATATCGCACAAGCTCCTCGTTGGTGCGCGACAGAAGCTCGTTCAAGAAATTCACCCCAGCGCTGGATCGGAATACCCAGTCGAAGCAGTGATAATAGAACGCTATTCCGCGTTCGGCGCAGCGTTCTGCTACGCAGTTGAAGCGGTCAGCGGATTGAGCAGCACTATACTCTGGGTGGAAGGATTCTGCATCGCGACCTGAGCAAACCAGAAAGGGAGCTTCGACAATTCGCAAGTATTCCAGGACTCTCTCCGTACCTTCGTCGGTTCGGATGTT
>JBDGYW010000774.1:0-5064 GCA_039588935.1 Gemmatimonadota bacterium
ACGGAAGCCCTGGGCGCGGAAGACCTCTTCCAGCGTGCGAGGGAGGCCTACCGTGCCACTCCAGCCCTGGAGATGACACTCACAGCTTCACTCCAATTCCCGAATGGTGACGGTGGGGAGCGCGTCATTCGCTACGTACTAGGCGAAGGGAACGACGTCGAGATCGAAATAGACCAGTTGCTGCGGATCGTAGGCTCGGGAGACACCGTGTTCATCGAGCGCCACGGAGTCGAGGATCGTTACCTTGCCGCACCAATGGTTGGTGACCTTGGTGCAACGCTTGCTCAAATGCGCGGCAGGTCCGGCCTTGCAGGTGTCCGCGAGTCACCTCAAGCTGCTCTTCGCGCCGGCAAACCCATGTCGGATGTGCTCTATGCGTTGCGCTACTCGAACTACATCGGCGACCTCGAAGTCGCAGAATCACGGCGGCTACCCGACTCGAGGCATGAATTGCGGCTCGAGGCGGAAAACGGTAGCTGCTGGGCCCGCTTCAATGCCGAGTCATTCTTCCTCGAGGAGTTTGAACAAATCGTCCGTCCAGACGGGGCGCCTGATAGTTACGAGCTGCGCCTCACGGGGCGCTACGAGACGCGGCCGTTGGACGTTGCGCCGGAATCGCCACGGTTTGAGCCACGCGACCGGATAGTGGTGACGGAATTCCCGGATCTTGCCCCGCCCGCACCGGGGATCACTGCTGCCGCCCGGGATGTTGTCTCTTCCGAGGCCTTGCCGGCGAACCTTCTCGACTTGGATGAGCTGGCCGAGTCGGTGTGGGACAAGAGGGTGCTGCTTGTGGGAGAAGATCATCTGTACAACGAACCGCCGGCGTACCTAACCGGACTACTTGACAGGCTCGACGACCGGCCGATTTGCATACTCCTCGAACTACCCTACGACGCTCAAGCCCACATCGAACGCTTCATCGAGGAGGGCGAGGAGCAGGCGTTGGAAGCGGTATTCTCGCGACAGGTCCTTCAGCTACAACAGATAATTCGCTGGGCTCGAGAGAATCGCGATCGGGTCGCTCAGGTCGAGGCCGTCGATGAGCCAGCATACGAGCTTTTTGTGAAACGAGCGTACCTCGCTGATACGCGCAACCAAACCATGGCCGAAGCAATCTACAGGTCGTGGGAAAACCATCCGGACGCAAGGATCGTCGTATATGCGGGTCAGCTCCATATGATGACGGCGGGACGGTACCGCTGGAATCGACCGAGCCGCGACCCCGCGGGCTCCCGGATCCTTCGATTGGGAGTGCCCCGCAACGAGGTCGTGACGATCATGATCAACGGAAGTGAGAACTTCCACCTGCACGAAGTCTGGAGGATGCCGGGGGCAATGCCCATGACGGGACGAGTCGGGCAGCTCCCGGTTGCTTACCTAGTGGACTACCCGATCTTCGGTGTCACCACGACGGGTGAATTCTGCGACTACTTCGTGAACCTGGGGCCGATGACTAGGGTTGAGATGGAGTAAGTAATGCGATCCCAGTCAATCTGCCTTCTCAGCTCCCGCAACGCACTCGGCGCCGACCAGCTGGGGATCCAGTTCCATTCGCGTTGCGGGGAGAACCGGCTCAACTTGACAATTTGATGATCTGCGACGGTGACATTCTCTTCGGTGCCGCCATTCTACTGCCCTCCCTTGTCTGGTCTCCAACCGGCCGAAACCTAAAACTCAGGCCGGTCTCATTTCAGGGGGGCACATCATATTCGGTACGAGTGTGTAGCCAGTCTCACCTGGTGATCCGAACTCCGAGTCCGTTGATTACCTGATGGGCGGAGTTCTCCATCAATTCGCCGCAACTCGTTGTCAAACGACGCAGGGCTGTCCATTGGCGATTGATGGCCATATTACCCTTTTCGAAACGTCTCGGCGTGGCGCTCTACTTCGATTCACGCAAATGATCTGAGTTCAGGTGGCTTCCAGGGGACCCGTGAACATGACCAACGTAAACGCACGAAACATCGTTATCACAGGTGCGACGGACGGCATGGGCAAGGTAGCAGCGATGCAGTTGGCTCGTCAAAGCGCGCGGCTTTTGGTGATCGGGCGAAATCGCGAACGCTGCGAGGCATTGAAGGCCGAGTGTTCTGCGAAGACCGGCAACCAAGACGTCGACTACATAGTGGCCGATCTCTCGACCGTCCGCGCGGTGCGCCGGGCCGCGGCCGAGGTCAAGCAGCGGCTCGACCGAGTCGATACGCTCATGAACAACGCGGGCGGAGCGTTTCCGAAACGGCGAACGGAAACTGAGGAACGATTCGAGCTTGCGTTCATGATGCAATACCTGTCGCGCTACGTTCTGACCCAGGAACTCCTCGAACTGCTGCACGCATCAGAGGATCCGCTCGTGATGACGGTGGCCGGCTGTGGCACCTACGCCAAGGACATCGACCTCGATGACCTGCAGAACAGGCGCGGCTACAAAAAGTTCGGCATCATCGGCAAGACAGCCGCTCTCAACGAGCTGCTCACGCTGCAGCAGGCACAGCACTACGAGGGAATCACGGTCTGCAACTATGGCCCCGGGCTGGTGCGCACCAAGACGACCATGGCCACGCCGATGGCCCGGGTTTTCTTTCAGTCGATTGGGCTCCTATTCACTCGCTCACCGGAGCAGGCGGGCTCCGACATGGCCAGGCTGGCCGCAGGCGATTTCGAAACCGGCTTCTACGGCCCCAACCTCAAGCGCAACGAGCCGGTGTGGGCGCAGGCTAACGCCGAGGCGGGGCCGGCGCTCTGGGAGAAGACCGAGGAGCTGCTGGGCGGCCTGACGGGCGGCGGCGGTTAGCGCGAGTTGAGATCGTCGACTAGGTGGCATCGCACTACGGTGCCTGTAAGGCGGCAGTACACAAACAAGGGCCTCCGACGCGCTGCATCCATAGGCGTCAATCGTCTCGAGAGCGACAGGGTTTGATGCGACCTGGATCTTCACCCGGCAAGATTGCGGTTGATCCTGCTACGCGCCCCTAGTAGGCGCGCAGAATATGCTCCAAGCGCGCGCTGCAGATTTGTCGTTTTCCCCGCGCAGGCCACGCAAAAACCTCATGAAAATTGGGCCGGCGCTCAATACCTGGCACCACCCCACTGCAAATCGTAAGTTTGTCCCTCCAGCCTCCCAGACTGCGAGCCGGCTATGCACCCTCATGACCGAGACGATCAAACGTGGCGGGAGCCGTCGGAAGACTCCGAGATGGCATTCGAATACCCTGAACGGATCGGTCCCTACCGCATCCTTCAGGTGATTGGCGAAGGTGGGATGGGCATCGTCTACGACGCCGAGCAGACCGAGCCCGTGCGGCGGCTGGTCGCAGTCAAGATGATGAAGCTGGGGATGGACACGAAGGAGATAGTTGCCCGTTTCGACGCCGAACGTCAGGCTCTCGCGGTGATGGACCACCCGTGCATCGCCAGGGTGTTGGATGCTGGAGCGACGGATACCGGGCGTCCGTATTTCGTCATGGAGAACGTGAAGGGCGTCTCCCTCACCGAGTTTTGCGACACCAACAAGCTCAGCACCACCGAACGGCTCGAACTGTTCGTTCCGATATGCCAAGCAGTGCAACACGCCCACCAAAAAGGTGTGATCCACCGAGACATCAAACCGTCCAACGTGCTGGTCACCGAACAAGACGGAGTTCCGACACCTAAGATTATCGACTTCGGAATAGCGAAGGCGGTTGCTCAGCGACTCACTGAAAAGACCTTGGTGACCGCATATGGAATGGCCATGGGGACGCCGGCCTACATGAGCCCCGAACAAGCTGAGATGTCGGGACTTGATGTGGATACGCGCACCGACGTCTACTCGTTGGGGGTCATGCTGTACGAGCTTCTCGTCGGACGCCTACCGATCGATCCTGACGAAATTGGCATGCAAGCCTTTATTGCGCGCCTGGCCATGCGGGAGACCGACCCGCAGACACCAAGTGCCCGGTTGAGTAGCCTGGGCGATGCGCAACAGTCGATAGCGCATTTGCGGCATACTGACGCGCCCAGCTTGCGGAAGGAGTTACGCGGAGATCTCGACTGGATCACAATGAAAGCAATGGAGAAGGATCGGTCGAGGCGGTATCAGACAGCAAACGGTCTGGCGAATGACATTCAGCGCCACCTCGCCAACGAACCGGTTTCCGCCAGAGCTCCTAGCGCACCGTACTGGATCGGGAAGTTTGTCAGGCGACACAAGGCTGGCGTCGGGTTCGCTGGAGTAATCGTACTACTGTTGTTCGGGTTCGGCTTAGTCTTGGCAATCCAAGCGTCACGAATCGCCCGGGAACGGGATCGCGCGAGCAGAGAGGCCGCGACTGCAACCGAAGTCTCCGACTTCCTAGTCGGATTGTTCGAAATGAGTGACCCAGACGAGAACCGGGGCAACACGGTCACAGCGCGGGAGATCCTGGATCAAGGAGCCAAAAGGATCGAGACCGAACTCGCAGACCAACCACTCCTGCAAGCCCGCTTCATGAACACCATCGGTGTGGTGTACCATAGCCTTGGGCTTTACGATGCTGCCAAACCCTTGCTGGAGACATCATTGGCCATTCGCGAGGGTACCCTGGCACCCGGGGATTTCGAAATTGCACAGAGCCTTCAGAACCTAGGAAACCTCTTGTGGAAGAGCGGCAGTTTCCACGAAGCGCGAGCACTGCACGAGAGGGCGTTGGAGATCAAGACTGATGCCCTGGGTCCCAATCACAAGGACGTGGCGTCGAGTCTCAACAACCTAGCAAACCTCCTGCACGAAACGGGGGAGTATCAGGAGGCAATATCCCTCTACGAACGAGTCTTGGCTGTGTGGGAAGAGACTCTCGGGCCGGAGGACGAACAGGTGGCGACGGCCCTCAACAACATGGCTCTCACAATGAACAGACTGGGGGAACACGAAGAAGCTCTTCCTCTGCTGGAACGGGCTCTGGCCATCCGAGAGGCCGCGCTCCCTCCCGACCACCCCGATATCGGAGCAAGCCTGCACAACCTCGGTTTGCTGCACAGCAGAATGGGGCACCGGGAAGACGCCAAGCGTTTGTTGGAGAGGGCAGTCGCCGTCACCGAGAAGGT
>JBDGYW010000775.1:0-3578 GCA_039588935.1 Gemmatimonadota bacterium
CCTGGTAGACACACTGGAGTTCATGGCCGATGACATCGAGGAGACTACAGGCATCAAGGTAGACATCCCGCTCAATAAAAAGGGCGCCGAGATTCTATTCGTTACTCCGTCCGGTGACTTCGTGGCAGATCCCGGCATCTACACCTGCATGGCCTACATGCTGCTGTTCCATGAGTTGGGAATCGACTACACCTGGAGCACGTACGCGTCGGATGGCGGCAACTTCGGTCTGTTTACGTCGCACGAGATGATGAAGCGTCTGAACAACAAGATCTACGCTGAGGCCAAGCGCCTCGGCGTTAAATGGATCTTGGGTGGCGAGTGCGGACACATGTGGAGGGTGCTCAATCAGTACATGGATACCATGAACGGACCCGCCGACTTTCTGGAGGTTCCAAAGTCGCCGATAACGGGCACGGTGTTCGAGAACGCGCGCTCCACAAAGATGATACACCTCATGGAGTTCACCGCCGACCTGATCAGGAACAAGAAGCTCAATATCAATCCGGCGAAAAACGACCACATTCGAGTGACCTTCCATGACTCGTGCAATCCCGCACGGGCCATGGGCATCTTCGAAGAGCCGCGTTACGTGATCAAGAACGTGTGCAACAACTTCTTCGAGATGCCCGAAAACACCATTCGAGAACAGACCTTCTGTTGCGGAGGTGGTGCCGGGTTGGGAACCGACGAAAACATGGAGATGCGGTTGCGCGGTGGCTTGCCGAGAGGTAGCGCCGTCAGGCACGTGCAAGAAAAGCACGACGTCAACTTCCTCGCGGCGATGTGTGCAATCGACAGGGCGACGCTGGTCACGGTCTGCGACTACTGGGCTCCGGGAGTCAAGGTGACCGGAATCAGCGAATTGGTTGCCAACGCGATGACCTTCAAGAGTGAGAAGAAACGCACAGAGAACCTGCGATTGGAGGAAGTGCCGGGATGGGCGGACGACAGCGACGAAGCTGAAGACAACGGAGGCGACACCGATGAGTGACAAAGGAAAGATCATTGGCGGATTGGTCGTCTTTCTGATTCTGGTGACGTTCCCGATCTGGCACACGGTTGCGGCAGGGGGCGAAGGGGCGCAGCCCGAACTCGAGTATCCGAACGGTGAGACCCAGTGCATCGAGGACACTGAGTTCATGAGAGCAAACCACATGGATATCCTGAACCAATGGCGCAACTCATTGGTTCGCGATGGAGAGACGGAATACACGGCATCTTCGGGCGAGCGGTACACAATGAGTCTTACGGGGACGTGCATGGATTGTCATGACAATAGAGACACTTTCTGCACTGCGTGTCACGACTACTCGAACGTGACACCGAAATGTTGGGCCTGCCACGTAGAGCCGAGAGGAAGCTGAGCGATGGACGAGAGCAGACGCAGTTTCCTGGAAAAGGCTGGTAAGACGGCACTCGGCTTTGGCTGGGGGCTGCCACTTCTGAATACGGCGTGCTCTACGGCCGGTGAGCACGAACATCAAATTCCCATGCGCTCAGAAAACCAATGGGCCATGGTCGTTGATGTTGAGAAATGTCAGAGCGAGGAGGTCCGGCGCGCGTGCATCGACGCATGCAACGTCGCGCACAACGTGCCCGACCTTCCCGATCCGGACGATGAGATAGCCTGGATATGGGAAGAGGAATACAAGCATGTATTCCCGGAGCAGGTGCACGACCATACGCCTGCCTCGGTTGGAGACATGCCGATCTTGGTGCTCTGCAACCACTGCACCAATCCACCGTGTGTGAGAGTGTGTCCCACACAGGCGACTTGGAAGCGGGAGACAGACGGGATCGTGATGATGGACATGCACCGGTGCATCGGCTGTCGGTATTGCATGGCTGCGTGCCCGTACGGATCCAGAAGCTTCAATTGGCGGGATCCGCGTCCGTTCATAGAAACCGATGCAGAAGGCAACTTGCCGTCTGACTACCCCAGCCGCACAAAGGGTGTGGTGGAGAAATGCAACTTCTGCGCGGAGCGGATCCGCGTTGGAGATTTGCCAGCTTGTGTCGAGGCTGCGAATGCGGTGGAAGGTGGTGAAGGGGCATTGACGTTTGGGGATCTGACCGATGCCAACTCCGAAGTCAGTCGACTCCTTCATGACTCGCATACGATTAGCAGACGTGTCGGTCTCGGGACCGGCCCCAACGTCTATTACATCATCTAATGCCGTTTTGGATTAGATAGTGATAACCGAGAGGTAGAATCTATGCTGCAGGAAGCAATCCGCGGGGGCCGGGGGTACTGGACACTGGTTGGGTTCTGGGGAGTGCTGATCCTCATCGGGATGGGCACGTGGGGTTATCAGTTGAGTGAAGGACTGCACATCACCGGAATGAGCCAGGACATCACCTGGGGGATCTACATCGCGCAGCTCACGTTCATGGTCGGTATCGCCGCTTCGGCTGTGATGGTCGTGCTTCCGTACTATCTGCACGACTACAAGGCCTTCGGCAAGATGGTGATCATCGGCGAGGGCTTGGCTGTCTCATCAGTGCTCATGTGTATGCTGTTTGTGTTCGTGGATCTGGGGCAGCCCACACGGGGCATGAATATCATTCTCCATCCCACGCCCAATTCGGTGATGTTCTGGGATATGTTGGTTCTGTCAGGATATCTGGGGCTGAACCTCGTTATTGGCGCGGTGACGTTCGAAGCTGAACGCAAAGGTGCACCACCGCCGAAGTGGGTCAAGCCGTTGATATTTCTGTCGATACCGTGGGCCGTGAGTATCCACACCGTGACGGCGTTCTTGTATTCGGGACTCGAGGCTCGCACCTTCTGGATGACGGCGATCCTTGCTCCCCGTTTCCTGGCGTCGGCGTTCGCGACGGGGCCCAGCCTGTTGATTCTGCTGGCGCTCATTCTGCGGCGATTCACGACATTTGACGCAGGCAAAGTGGCGATCCAGAAGCTCGCGATGATCGTGGCATACGCCGTAGCGATCAACCTGTTCTTCCTTCTGGTGGAATTGTTCACGGTTATCTACAGCAGCATGCCACACCACACAGATGGTTTCCGGTATATGTTCTTCGGACTCGAGGGGAACAACACTCTCGCACCACTGATGTGGATTGGTCAGATAATCGGGGTGTTCTGTCTAGTGGCACTCTGGGTCCCGAAGGCGCGCGCAAACGAAACGCTTCTCGCGGTTCTTGCGGTCGGAGTAATAATCTCACTCTGGATTGAGAAGGGTGTAGGCATGGTGGTGATCGGCTTCATCCCGGCGCCGTTGGGACAGGTTACCGAGTATGTCCCGACACTTCCGGAGATGGTGATAACCATTGGAGTGTATTCGATAGGATTCATGCTCTTGACGGTCTTCTACAAGATCGTAACGACGGTCAGAGAGCGATTGGGACCAACATAGGAACCGGCGAGCCCGGTGTCCTGTTTGTACGAATAGATGTGATGTTCAAGCAGTACAGTTGAGACACAATAGCAGAGATCAACGAACGCCATCATTCCAAGCGGAGAGGAAACAAAATGGCAGATTCAGGTAACAATGGCACTCCGTTGCTGGACGAACTGGAAAAGGGACCCTGGCCCAGCTTCGTTACGCAGATCA
>JBDGYW010000776.1:0-3577 GCA_039588935.1 Gemmatimonadota bacterium
AAAGCATCGCTACCTGCGGAACGTCAGGGCGTTCGGGGACGGGCAGATCCACGGTCGCCAAGGCATTGAGACGGTGACGGCGGGGGCCGCTCCCGTGGCCGATACGGTCCACTCCATCAAGCGGTTTGACGACCCGGTGGGAGATCCGGCTGGCCTCTCGGGGGCATTTCTCGCTTTCAATCGGCTGGCTGGGGTCGGAACATCCCTGATCGCCGCCGCATCGGATTCATCTCCGGATGCTTATTCCGAAGTCAACGATCAGCACCAGACCCCCCCGGTCGCCGCGACGTTCTCCGGCGATCCGCTGTCGTTCGGGGTCTGCCATTCGGACTTCACCGCCAGGCCGTTCTGCTTCATCGCAGACAGCCTGAAGTACCGCAAGTACCTGTCGAGCGTTCAGGCTTGGCAGGTCGGGGTAGCTCCGCCGAACCGGGCACCTACTCTCTCTGCTGGTGCTGTAGACACAGGGGTGAACGGTGGACCGGATATCGGGACGACCGGCAGCCCCTACCTTTACAGACTCGTAGCCCGATCTGATCCTACCGTTGTGACTGGTGCCCGGTCTAATCCAGGCCCGGCGACCCGCAGGATTGAAGGCTTCTCTCCCGGCGGATCTGGAGACGACCCGAACATTCAGGCTGCGGGGACTCAGGTCATCATTACCATGGCGGCCCCTCACGAGGACAAGCAAGTGGGGTGGATTGATATCTTCCGGTTCGGAGGGAGCCTTCCCAATTGGATTTACATCGGCTCGATGAGAAATATCGCCGGGTCCAATTTCACCGACAACTATGCCGACATCGACATCGCAGGCAATCCGCTGCTGGACTTCGACAACTACCAGCCTTTCTTAACTTTAGACGTTCCCAGGGCCGGGACATGTGTGCTGGCGGCAAACCCCGGTGGTGCTGGAGCTGGATCAACGCTCGAAGTGATAACTGGAGACAGCCTGCGACCTTATGAGGCCAATGAAGGAAATGACCCCTATGATGTCGCTGGCAATGAGATTATCGTCGGCGGTCGATCGTTTACTTTTTATCGATCACCACACGCCGCTAACCTGGTGTCAATTGTGGAAGACTTGCCAGTTGGCGGTCTGCCAGGCGTGCGGGATTTCACCATGCCTAACCCGGAAATCGCCCGCACTCCCCTTCAGCGCGTCTGGGGGCCATGGGGCGGTGGTGAGACCGGAGAATTCCTCTTCGCGGTGGGCAACTCCAACAGAGCGGGAGCGCTCTACTGGACCAAGGGAAACAGTCCGGAATCGCATTCAGCAACCGGAGTTCTCGACATCACTTCGGCTACCGAGCCACTGATGAACGGTGTCGTCTACGACGGCACGGCCTACGTCTTCTCATCGGAGCGCATGTTTCGTATCTACCCGTCGTTCGGCCAGGTGTCGGACTTCTCGGCGGTCGAGGTCCCCAACGGAAAGGGGCTCTTTGCCAAGTGGGGAATTGCGGTGGGACCGAAGATCTGGACAATTCTCAGGGACGGCATCTACGAATTCGACCCCGGTACCGAGCCCCGCAACATCACCGACCCGGACCTCTATCCGCTGTTCTCTCACGAGGGCATCGGCACAACCGCCTTTCCTACCACGGACGGGTTGACCGACATCACCATTAAGCCACCGGACTTTGACTCGCCGGACTCACTGCGACTGGCCTATTCCCGCGACGGCTACCTGTACTTCGACTACCTGGACACGGACGCAAACCGGAGAACGCTGGTCTACGACACGAATCCCGGCCACCTCCAGCACCGTGGCGGCTGGGTGTCGATCGACGACTACACGCCGGCCGTGGCGATGCACTACGCCGAGGAAGGGGAATCCCTCCGGGAAGTGCTGATGGGGGCCACTGACGGGCGGCTGTACAAGTACAACACCCAGACCGATGGAGGGGGGACGATCTCCTGTCACATCCGAACAGCCTCCCGAGACCAAGGCAACCCGCGAGCCCGTTTCCACTACGGCGACGTGGAACTGGACTACGATTCGGATTGCCAGCTGGTGAACATCAAGGCAGGCTTCGACGACCACTCCTACTTCACCACGCTGGCCACGGGGTTTGTCCGCCTCATCGGCTTCCGTCGTTCGGTACTCGATATCGAGCTGGGCAAGGGGCAGTACGCCTACAACATCGGCCTGGACATCCAGTGGACGCAGTCTGACGGCATTCCGAAGTTCAACTTCTGGGAGCCGTCTTACCTCGTCAAGCCGGTCCTGACTCGCAAGCGGGTGAGCGACTGGACCGACGACGGCTACCCTGGTGCGAAGTTCGTCCAGGGATTCATCTTGCAGGCCGACACGCTGGCGGAGGATCGGCTCGTAGCGGTCCACTCGGACGGGGGCTCCGTTCAGGAGACGTTCACCGTCAATCATTCAGGGGAGCAGGAGCAGGCGTATTCATTCGAGACACCATTCATCAGCCACATGCTGCGGTTTCACCCGACTGATGACGACTTCTGGCGCATCTTCAACGTCCGCTGGGTCTACGAGCCTGCACCTGAGCTGGTCCAGTACTGGGAGACCCAAGAGGGCTCATGGGAGTTCCCCGGATTCTTCCACCACCGAGACTGCTACATCCCGGCCATCTCTTCCGGTGCATCAACCCTGACGATCACCGTGGATGGGACAGCCGAGGCCTACACGATCCCGACGACGAACGGAGCCTACCTGAAGCAATACCTCGTGCTCAAGCCGATGAAGGGGAAGTACGCCAAGTACCGGATCGTTGGCCCATCGACTGGCATCCGAGTTTTCCAGAAAGACACCACGATCCGCGTCAAAGGGTGGGGCTCCCCCGGACCCTATCAGGTGAAGCAACCGTTCGGCGACCTGAGCCGAATCAACGGAGCGAGGATCTGATGCAGAGCGACGAGCAGGTAGCCAAGAAGCTGCGCAGCGGGCAGGCTGGTGGGTATATCCAGCGGGTTGCTCAGGAGATGGATGCTGCTCTAGCGGCTAAAGACCAGAAGCTGTTCGTTGACCGTGCTGCGGAGCTGAAGCGGCACATCGGCGCAGAGGCCCTGGCCATCTATCTGAAGAGGTCCAGCTAATGGCGATAGTTCCCATCGCCCTCAACATCTTCGGGTTCGACGGGCATGCTGGCAACAACCTGTGGCTGTCGCATCGGACAGGTGGGGCGTGGCTGACGAAGAACAAGATGTTTGCGATCGATGTCCCAACGACAGGGACACTGCCGCCGACAAGTTTCGGTGCTGGATCGACGGTGGAGTCTCAGGCTAATCATCTGGGTACGGTAATCAGTGGGTACAGCGCTCTCGGTGCTGGCAATCCTTATGGAGAAATAGGCATTCGCTTTGTGGGAAACGGGGATCCAGATCCTGTCGCTGTGGTTCCGGATTCCTACCAAGATCCTCATCCTGGTGTATATAATCACATTTGTGGAGCCCGCTACATAAACGGAGCCTACTGGTACTTCGGCTTAAGTTTTACCGCCGATCCCAACGACAGAAAGATTGTCTGTTACAGGAGCGGGGACGGGGGCGGCACATGGACAGAAGAGGATAACGCGAATGCCCCGATCACATACCGCATTCCGATTGCTGG
>JBDGYW010000777.1:0-3576 GCA_039588935.1 Gemmatimonadota bacterium
GGAACTCGCGAGGAACTACAGGCCGAGCGTTTTCTTCTACGACGACAATTTCACCGCCAGTCCGCAGCGGACAAAAGAACTTCTCGAGGAGATGATACGGAGGAACCTGACCCCCAGGTGGAGCGCGCAGGTCCGCGTGGATGCGGCCAAGGATGGAGAGCTGCTGGCGTTGATGAAAAGGGCGAACTGCCACTTCGTCTTCGTGGGGTTCGAGTCCGTTGTACCTGAAACACTTGTCGCGTACCGCAAACAGCAGACCGTTGAGGAGATGGAGGAAAGCATACGCGCGTTTCAAAGGGTCGGAATAAAGGTTCATGGGATGTTCGTGCTCGGGTCCGACGAGGACGACAAGATGGTTGCGCGCAAGACGGTGGAGTTTGCGCGCAAGCAATGGATTGACAGCGTACAGTTGCTGATACTAACGCCGGTACCGGGCACTGAGCTGTATGATAAGCTCGAGCGGGAAGACAGGCTGTTTACGAAACGGTGGGAACTCTACGATGGCATGCACGTCGTGTTTGAACCTGCCAAGATGTCTCCCTTCGAGCTGCAGAAAACGATGATCCGTGCGATGGCTGGGTTCTATTCCCTTAGAGAGTGTATCGGAAATATCTTGCGTCTCAAGTTCTTTAACGCCTCCCTCCGGTACTCGGGATGGCGCATCGTGCGTCGGTGGCGCCGCGCAAACAGAAGACTCGTGAAGCAGTTGAAGTTCTACCGGTTCTGGGAAAGTCCGTACCAGTATCTGCGGAAGAAGGGCTCTGAAATACGTTCACTGCGCAGAAAGGCGCACGAGGATCCCGGTGCCGGCTCGGAACAGCACGAATGACCCATGCCTGACGATTCGATAATCATCCGAGGCGCGCGGCAACATAATCTGAAGAATATCACCGTCGAGATCCCGCGCAATAAGCTCGTCGTGATAACCGGCCTGAGCGGGTCGGGCAAGTCCTCCCTTGCGTTTGACACGATCTACGCCGAGGGTCAGCGCCGCTATGTCGAAAGCCTGTCTGTCTACGCCCGCCAGTTTCTCGAGCAGATGCAGAAACCGGACGTGGACCATATCGACGGTCTCTCTCCGGCGATATCGATCGAGCAGAAGACCGCATCGAAGAACCCGCGCTCCACCGTTGGAACCGTGACGGAGATCTACGACTATCTGAGACTTCTGTTCGCGCGTATCGGCACGCCGCACTGTCATTCGTGCGGCAACGTGATCCAGTCGCAGTCACCTCAGGAGATAGCGGAACAGATCACGGCGCTTCCCGAGAAGTCGCGCGCGGAGATCATGGCGCCGCTCATCCGCGATAGAAAGGGGAGACACAGCAAACTGTTCGACGACGTGCGCAAAGAGGGATACGTGAAGGTGCGGGTTGACGGCACGACCTATGACCTTGCCGAGGAGATATCGCTCGACAAGAACAAGCGGCACAATATCGATGTGATCGTCGACAGGCTTGTCATGAAACCGGGTATACGAGGCAGGGTCGCCGATTCCGTCGAGGCCGCTCTTAGTCTTGGAGGCGGGAACATCCGGGTTCTCTGCAAACCAACCTCCGGCCGGGCGACCGAAGTACTCTACAGCGAACATTTTGCTTGCCCGGACTGCCAGGTGAGCTTCGAGGAGCTTTCTCCGAGAATGTTCTCGTTCAACAGTCCGCACGGGGCGTGTCCGGAGTGTACCGGTTTGGGGACGGTCATGGAGCTTGATCCAGACCTGATCGTGCCGGACAAGTCGCTGAGTCTCGCTGACGACGCTGTTCGACCGTGGCGATTCGGCAACAAAGTGGCAACGTTCTACAGAGAGATGCTCGCACAGGTTGCCAAACATTACGGGTTTAGCTTCCGGAAACCGTTCGGTAAGCTCGATCCCGAGTCTCAGAGTATTGTGCTCTACGGTTCGGGCGATGAGGCGATCAGATTTGAGCACTACCAGGCAGGCGCGAAACGCGTCTTCGAGCGGCCGTTCGAGGGGGTCGTGCCGAATCTCAAGAGACGGTTCCGGGAGACGCAATCGGTGGCTTTGCGGGAGTTGATCGCCGAGCACATGTCCGTCAGGCCGTGCTCGGCATGCAGCGGCGGACGGCTGAAACCCGAGAGCCTGGCGGTGACCGTGGCCGGCCGTTCGATATCGTTCATTACCGCCTTGACGATCAAGGACTCGGCGGACTTCTTCAGTGAACTGACCTTGAGCCCGACACAGCATGTCATAGCGAAAAGGGTGTTGAAGGAGATAAGGGAGCGGTTGGAGTTCCTCATCAACGTCGGGGTGGAGTACCTCACTCTCGACCGCCAGGCCGGCACACTCTCCGGCGGCGAATCGCAGAGAATCCGGTTGGCTACACAGATAGGAGCCGGGCTGGTCGGTGTGGTTTACATTCTTGACGAGCCCACAATAGGCCTTCACCAGCGCGACAATAAGCGCCTGCTGGGGACCTTGACCCGACTTAGAGATATGGGCAACACCGTTATCGTCGTGGAACATGACGAGGAGACGATCCGAAACGCCGACTTCGTACTAGATCTGGGGCCGGGCGCAGGAGCTCACGGCGGCGAAGTCGTCGCCGTGGGGACGCCGGAGAAGATAAAGCGGTGCGGCGGGTCGCTCACGGGAAAGTATCTCAGCGGCAAGCTCCGGATAGCGGTCCCGCAGGCCAGACGTGAGCCGGACAACGGGATGCTCACGATCCACGGCGCAAGACACAACAATCTGAAGAACGTGGATGTGTCGTTCCCGCTCGGCGTGTTCACATGTGTGACGGGCGTGTCAGGCTCCGGCAAGTCGAGTCTCGTTGATGAGACTTTGTACCCGATTGCCGCGCGCGAGCTGTACGGCGCTCGCGAGAAGCCCGGCGCACACGACTTCATTGAAGGTATCGAGTTCATAGACAAGGTAATCGATATAGACCAGTCTCCGATAGGACGAACGCCCCGGTCGAATCCAGCCACCTACACAGGTGTCTTCGCGCACATCAGGGATCTGTTTGCGATGACTCCCGACGCGAGAATGAGAGGCTACAAGCCGGGCAGGTTCAGCTTCAACGTGAAAGGAGGACGCTGCGAGACATGTCTGGGCGGCGGGATGATCCGGATCGAGATGCATTTTCTGCCGGACGTCTACGTCCCGTGCGCCCAGTGCAGCGAGAAACGGTACAATAATGAGACTCTCGAGATCAAGTACAAAGGCAGGAACGTTGCCGAGGTGCTTGACATGACGGTGGAGGCAGCGCTGAAGTTCTTCGCGAATGTGCCGAAGATCAAACGGAAACTCCAGACGCTTCAGGATGTCGGGCTGGGTTACATCAAGCTGGGTCAATCATCGACTACTCTGTCGGGCGGCGAGGCACAGCGCGTGAAGCTCGCCACGGAGCTTGCGCGGAAAAGCACCGGGAAGACGCTGTACATCCTGGACGAACCGACGACCGGTCTGCACCTGGCGGACATCGAGAAACTGTTGGGTGTTCTTCAGAGACTGGTATCTGCCGGCAATACTGTGGTAGTTATCGAGCATAACCTCGACGTTGTCAAGACGGCGGACTACGTTATAGATCTCGGCCCCGAGGGAGGGGACGAGGG
>JBDGYW010000778.1:0-4581 GCA_039588935.1 Gemmatimonadota bacterium
AGATGCTGCTGATGCAGTCGAGGCGTTCGAGGAGCAGGGCATCTCGGAGCAGGAGCGGGCGCTTCTCGACGAGGCGGTCAGCAACGCGCTTGGCTTGGGCGAGGCGGATATCAGTCGGTTCCGTGACGAGGGGTTGTTTGCCATTCGGGACACGTTGGCACCTGGTCGCGGATTGCGGCCCGATGATTCTCCGGTCCTCAACGAGGCGGCCAATGTCGTACGAGAGGGACAGATACAGCAGGGGCAACTCGTTCGTGCCCTGCGTGGGACGGCTGCCACAGCGGAGTTCGACCGCAGCTTTGACCGTGACCAGTTCCGTGCGCAACTTCAGCAGAACGCTTTCAACAACCGTCTGGGCCTGGCGGGTGGCGCTTCGAGTATCGGTCTAGGCCTGAACCCGAACGTCAACATCCCGAGCTCGCTGGCTGTCATCCAGCGACCGCGCCTCGCACAGACGAGTACTACCGTATCGGGAGCACAGCCGATCTCGTCGCTTCTTAGCAGTACAGGCAGCTTCCTGGGCGGGCTTGGCGACCTACGGACGGCGTTCGGTGGCACCGGTAGCGGTGGCGGCGGGACGGGGTAGGGAATCATGGCAGACGGACTCAACCTACTTGGGCCTGCAGAGTTGACCGGCTTTCGGAGGCGAAATGCCGATGTTCTGGAGGGGCCGACACCGCAAGAGGTGGCAGCGTCACCCTCGACGGCAGGTTCCGGTCTGAACCTTGACCCGCAAGGTCGCGACTCGATTGGATTGGGTGAGGTCGCGTCTCGGATTATCGGGGCGCCGATGGACCTGCTGGGGACGATCCTGACGGGACGGTCTCCTTCAGAGCGGCGTGCTGAGAGCGAAGCGTTGCATAGGCAGCAAAGCAACCTGATAAGGGCTGAGACGGCTCAGCGCAATACAGAAGCATTGGTACGTGGCGTGGCCGTTCTCGCTCCGATCGTCCGTGGCATCGCGAACGAAACAGACCCTGCCAGGCGTGATGCGATAGCGGCGCAGATCCGTCCGCAGATCGTATCAGACCTGGGCGAGACGACGGGACTCGTGTTCGACGCGATGGTTAACAGCCAGTCCATGTCGAACCTTCCGCTCGAAGAGATCATCGGGAAGGCCGCAACGCACAGCCCGTCTTTCGGCACGGCCGAGACATCAATGCTGCCCTGAAAGAGAATCCCGAACTGGCCCTCACTATGGTGAATGACGTCCGCAAGGGAGAGGCACGTCTGCATCTGAACAGTACGAAGTCCCTGGTACGCAAGATCAACCGGGCGTACGAGTTCCAGTTCCCGAGCGAGTCGGAAAAGGAGAAGAAGAGCGAAGGTGGCGTGTCGGTATCTGAATTCAACGCAAGAGTCGGTGCTGTACAGGACGAGATTCAGGAGCTTCAGGACCCTCGTATCGTCGGGCTGCTTACAGATACGCTCGAGTTCTTCCCGCAGGGTGTTGAGTTGAGGCCGGACGAGCAGACACAGGCGTTCTCGGAGACACTGGACAAGAAGCGTATAGAGGCGCAACTCAGAGATCCCAGCACCGGCACAGGAAATGTTGTGTTCACGGATCCAGAGACCGGGCGGCAGACTGAGCAGATCGCACGGTTCGACAACAAGACTGGCGCGATTTTGATAGAGAACTCACAAGGTCGTCTGGTACCGGCACCACGCGATGCTGTGAAGGTGAGCAGCGTCAAGCAGGGAAAGCCGGAAGACTTCGCACCGAAGGTTCTGGATGACATCGATGAGGCAATTCGGTTCGCATCGAACTCACTGAATCTGTCGTCTCGCGTCAAGGACATTATTCGCGAGAGCCCAGAAGCTCTGGGCCTGCCTGGGACCGTTTCTGAGTTTGCGAGAGAAGCAGTCGCAACGGCTGAGAACACTGCCCGTCTGTTTGGTGGGTCTCATGCTGTCGTTGTAGACGGCGAAGAGAAGGAAGCCTCTCTCGGTACGATGCTGCAGAAGGCCGAGAACGACAATCGAGAATTCCTCGACAGCTGGGCAAACAGACTGTTTGGCGAGCTACGATTGAATCGGGCTGGTATCAGTCACGCACGGATCCGTGGAACGCTGGTGGGCCTGGCTTATGCTGTTGCGCGGTCTGTCGATCCGAGTGGCCGACTGTCCGACTTCGACGTCAAGACGCAGCTTGATCGTATTGGACAGAGCTCTGACCCCGAGATATTCCTTGCCGTGATTCAGGATCTCGAAGAGGACGTCGTCTCCAACTTTGAGACAGTTGTTGGAAACGTACAGCGGCGCAATCCTGATGCGGCTCTGAATGCTCCTGATCTGCGGGGTCGATTCGGTATCGGGCGCACATCTGCTCGGTCGGCTGCCAGAATCACACCCGAAATCATCAACGCCATGTCTCCCGAGGAGCTCGTTGACATCGATCCGAGTGGTCTGACTGGCCCTGCTGTGGATGCGTACGATGCTCGTCTCGATGAGTTGCTGTAGCGATGGCTGAAGAGGGACGCGAAACGAAGCGTCAGAAACTTCGCAAGAAGCTCGCTGACGAGCGGCTCGAAGAGCGCAGGGCGAAGCGTATTGCTCTGCGTCAGAAGCTTGGTGGTGTCGTTTCACCGCGCAAGGACGATCCGCGGGACTTTCTCGAGGCTGACCCTACAGCTGCAAGCGTAGCTGCGCGTGGTGCTGTCAGGGGCTTGTTTGGTGTTGCACAGCTCTTCAACATGATAGACCCGTTCGCTCCAATCAAGCGAAAGTTCGGGCACGAAACACAGACAGAGCTTTTCGAGAAGGCAGCGGTACCTGCACTCAAGGAGATCGGTATAGACCTTGAGCAGGTATCTCCGAGGGGAAGGCTACGGCTGATCGAGAAGGGAGCTGAGGAGCTATCGGCTGGGGCCATCCCGAGCACAGCTGTGTTTCGTGTTGCCAAACGTTCGAAGCAGACCGGACGTGTCCTAGGGCCGTTCCTGAAGAACATCGCGTCTCGCCCAGGCCGGTTCGCCGCGTCAGAGGCCGCCTCTATCACCGGGTCTGCGCTTGCACGAACTGCAGCATCGGATGAACCGGGTGCGCAGATTGCTGCGGGTGTGCTTGGTGGCGTCGGGCCTGGGATGTTTGGTGGGTCAGCACGTCTGGCTGGTAAGACCGCTCGTGGAGTAGGACGTCGCCTGACGAAACGTGGACGTTTCGAGCGCGGGATGGACCTTGCCGCAAAGACTGCACAGGAGCAGACGTCAGACATTCCCCGTGCGCTTCGCAACATCGACGAGGCAGACGAGCTCGCAACGGCTATCCCGGGACTCGAGGCATCAGGTGCGCAGGCCACTCGTGACCCTGGCCTTCTGGGATTGGAGTCGGCTACAGCCACCGACACCTCAAAACTCAACCTCCAACTCCAACTTTCTCGTGAGCAAGGACAGGCATCAGTTGTCACAGCTCTTGCTGATGAGGTGGGTGACGTTGCGAGCGATCGTGAGATTGCATCGGCCGTTGTGGAGGCGCAGGAGCGTGCCGTTGCTCATGCGTTGGACGAGCAGATCGAGATTTCACGTAGGAACATTGAGGCGGCTGTTGAGGCAGGTACTGGCGGTCGTAGGTCTGCGGACATCAGCGAGTTGGCACGTCTGGAGCTCGAGCGGGAAGCGGAGAGCGTTTTTGAGCCGCTTTCTAGGCAGTATGACGACATCGACGCGTTTGCGGATGACATACAGGCGACGTTTGACGCAACCCCGATTCGAGATGCCATTGTTGAAGTCAAGAAGACTTCAACCCGTGCTGAAGGTATTGCACTGCCTAGAGACTTGGTACTGTCAATGGAAGAACTTGGAATTGTCAGCGTTGCGCCTGGAGCGAAGGTGATCGGTGTAGGTGGTGCAGAGGCCATCAATCTTGCCGACGTAACTGTCAAGGCGAATGTTCCTGTACCGTTCAGGGAGTTGCGTGGGTTGAACAGGCGCCTGAACCGTGAGATTTCGTCAGCGCGTGTAAGTAGGGAAGCAATTTCCAAGGGAAGTACCCGCGCCCTTGGTGCTCTCAAGAAAGGGACCAAGCGTGTTCTGGATGCTGTGGAGGACAGCTCGGAATTTCCCGAGTTGGCACGAAACTATCGCCTCACGAACGATCAGTTCACTGCTGCTGCCATACGTTTCCGTGAGGGGGTAATCGGTCAGGTACTCGAGCCACAGCGTCGGCCTCCTGCTGCAACGGCAACGATGGGCTTCTTCTTCAAGAGCGGAAAGGGCGCACGCGAAGCTGCGCAACAGTACAAGGCTGCGGCTGTCGATAGTCCCGAGCTGACTGGCCTGATGAACGACTACATCGTGTCTGAAGCATGGAATGCTGTGTCAGGACCGGAGGGGAAACTTCATCGACGTAGCCTTCAGGTGTTCATTCGCAAACATGGCGATGCGTTGGCTGAGTTTCCAGAAGCCAGGGATCGCGTGTCGCGACTTGATAATCTCGTTTCTGCCGCGGATGAGAGGGGACTTGCAAAGACACGCGGACTTGCTGAATTTCAGGAGGATGTGGCATCTACGTTCACTGGGAGTAAGGATGTCCGCTCAGCCGTGAATTCGATATTGCGGTCTGACGACCCTGTCAGGGCAGCCC
>JBDGYW010000779.1:0-3562 GCA_039588935.1 Gemmatimonadota bacterium
CCTCGACTGCGAACGACAGATAAGACCAGCAAATCAAAACGGCGACTTCTTCAGTACTCCTCTCCGTCTGGAATCACTACGCCCTCTTGACTCCGCACTTCTTAATGGTGTTAGAAAGCGACCGGGTACAGTGATGGCTCTTGGACCTCGACCAGCATCCAATCCTCAGTCCTTCAGAGTCTCCGCTGGCTGGATCCGGATCGCTCTGAGCGTTGGCTTCACGCACGCGAGCATGCCGACCACAACCACAAATGCCGCTATCATTCCAACGGTGCGGGGCCAGTTCGACGTGTTGAGAAGAGGACTGTTGAAGCCCGCTGCCTCCGAAAGCATCAAGGCGCTCAGGGCGGCGCCGATCGTGACACCGACGGAGAGTTGGATAAACGCCCGCTTCCCGATCGCGGACACAATCTTGGTGCGTTGTGCACCCAACGCCGTGCGAATCCCGCATTCTCTTGTGCGTTCGGCAACCGTGAACGACATGAGAGCGTACAAACACGCAGCCGAGAGCACGACCGCAATCCCGGCCATGAACGCGACGAGGTATGTCCCCAGGTTGAAAAACCGTCGAATCTCGTCGGAGGCCCTGTCGAGCGCCATCGGATCCTCGAGCAGAGCGCTCCCGTCGATTTCAGTCACGATCGATCGCACGCGCGGGATGGCGCTTTCCGGATCGTTTCCGACCCTCACCGCGAAGCTCGCCGGGTGTAACTCGCCTGGGGCAAAAACGTGGTATAGACCCTGGTCTTTACTGGCGTTCAAGGCACTCATGCCGAGAGGTCCCACGACGCCGACGATCTCGAATGACCAGGGCGCCGCGTCCTGGCCTGGGGGTGACACTGCCCGCGGGAGCCATCGCGGTTGCCAGCGCCAATAGCGCACTCGCCGGCCGAGGGGGTTTCTGCCCCCGAGAACGCTATCGACGAAGCTCGTGTTGACGATGACGGCCGAGCGGTCTTCGCCCAGATCGCCGCGGTTGAAGTTGCGTCCCCTCAGAATCGGCTGATCTAGCGCGTCGAAATACCCGACATCCACGCGCGCAACGTTCACTGAATGCGCCGGTGCAGCCGAGCCCGGGGCTGGAGGTATTCCTTCAACCTCCATCCAGTAACTGGTGTGCGGCATGCCGGGCAGTTCGCTCGCGATTGCGACCGGCCCCATACTCGGCTCCGCCGAAAGGCGGCGCGCCAGTTCCTCGTGCACACCACGCACCCGGCCAACGGATTTGGGCCCTTCGGACGGTTCGCCGCTCGTAGTGTGATCCACTCGCGGAATTCGGAGCGTCGCAAAGAGGTACTGATCGGTCTGAATGCCGAGCCCACCGGGCTCCGACACCGCGTGCGGCAACGTGAATCCGATTGCCAGGATCCACACGGCCAGTGCAACTTCGCCGATGAGCAAGGCGCTGTACCCCTTCCCAAACCGGATCCCGGAGCCACCTCCTGTCGCACGTTGCATCGAAACGTGCACGTTCTTGCCCGTGGCCTTGAGCGCCGGCACGACTCCGGCGAGTGCTGCGCTCACGACAGCGAGGGACAGCGCCCGCACCGTCGTCTCGAGCGATACCTCGAAGTCGATCCAGTAGGGAAGCTGCTCAATCAGGATGTCGGGCGTCGTAGCGACCGCCTGCAAAACGAGAAGGCCGACCCCGGCCGCCAAGACCGCGAGAAGGAGCGACTCGATGAACAACTGGGACAGGATCCGGACCCTGCTGGCGCCAAGCGCTGTGCGGATGGCAAGCTCCCCGGTGCGGGTGGCAGCGCGTGCCAGAACCAGGATGCCGACGTTCCCACAGGCGAGGACGAGTAGGAGGAACGCGACGATCTGTGCGACGAACACGCCCGGCCTGACTTCAGGGCCGTCGATATCCATGAGCGCATCGGTGTAGGGAAGCACCTGAGGCCGGAGCTGCGCGTGCGTGTCCGGGAATTGATCGGCCATACGTTGGCCCAACAGTTCGATCTCATTGCGCGCTTCGTCGATGGAAACACCGTCTGCCAGGCGTCCCACGATCGTGCCGGCCGGCCCCGAGCCACGTTCGTACTCTAGCGGGTCGTAACGGAATGGGAGCCAGAGATGGTCCCGAACCGGGAACAGGAATCCCTCCGGCATCACGCCGACCACCATGTGCGGTACGGTCCCGATTCGAATCGTGCTCCCGACGATATTCGAGTCCCCGGCCAAACGTGACTGCCACAGGTCGTAGCCGATCACGACGACGTCCGGCGCACCGATGACTTCGTCCGCCTCGTTCAGCGTGCGTCCGAGCAAAGGTGGTACGTGGGTCAGGGACAGGATCGACGCAGTGACCTCGGCCCCCCGTACGGGAGCGGCTCGACCGTCTTCCGAATTGATGTTGAGCAGTTCCTCCCGGCACATCCCGAGGCCCTCGAACGAAGACAGCTCCGCACGCCATTGCACGAAATCGTGGAGAGGTCGCCCTACTGTACGTGATTCCTCCCGATCGTAGTTGCGGACAATCACGATCTCCTCTCCGTTGTCCACTGGAGGGGGCTTCGTAAGCGAGTCCAACACGTGCAGCGGCAACAACCCCACTGGAATCCCGATGGCGAGCGCGAAGATCGCGACGAGCGTCAGACCGGGCTGCTTCAGGAGCATACGCAACGCGAGTTGCACATCGAGAAGGGAGACGCCAAGCCCCGAGCGCCGCACAACAGCCACTCGGGAGCGCGCCGAGCCCTTTGCGCCGAAGCGCAACCGTGCGCCGAGCGCAACGAGCGGCTGGCGCCACGCCCATGCGGCGCGGACGGGCCACCGTCTCACGCTCACAACCCGTGCCCAGTGCTCTATCAGATCGCCCAGGATTTCCTCGCGGGCGTCCTGCGGCAGAAGTCGAGCCGCAAACCGGAGGGTGAGCGGCGGCCGGTGGCGGCGCGGCGTCACGAGCGGTCCAACATGGGCTCGAGGCCATCCCACAACGCCAGCATCGCCTGCCTCGAGTCTCTCAGAATCGGGAGAACCGCCTCGGCGTCGACCTTATAGAACCGCCGCGGTCGACCTCCGCGCACTGGATCGGAGGTGCCTACCCGAGAGGACAAGAAGCCCTGTGCCTCCAGCCGACGCATGACCATGAAAGTCGTGGCGGGCGAGACGTCCCGCCCGGTTAGCCGCGACAGCTCGGTCGCAACCGGAACGGCATAGCCCTCTCCATCAAGCCGTAGGAGGGAAAGGATCACCTGCTCCTCCAACTCCCCGAACCGTGATCGGCCCATGGGTCACCTCCGGTTCATAACAATGTTATGAACCGCAACTCATGTGTCAACACAGGATTGGTGGTTACGCCTGCCGCCTGCTATCAGAGACAGTGATGCCTGATAGCAGTAAGGTCACAAAGTTGTTCTCTAATAGCTATATGGCATATGCATATGCGCTGAGGGGTGAAGAGTTTTGGGAGACTATCTATATGCCCGATCACGACTTGACCGAAATCCGATGGCCAGCTAAGCTTACAGGCTATGTCATACGCGATTTTCAAGGCCGCTGGGGAGCAGGTCAAGGCCGAAGAAGGAGACTTGTTGAGGGTGCCGAAGCTCGAGGGTGA
>JBDGYW010000780.1:0-3556 GCA_039588935.1 Gemmatimonadota bacterium
TGGTTCTTGAGGGCGAAAACGGTGTTGATGGGAGTGGAGCGTCGTACTATCTCCGCGTTGCCACCGATGTTGTCGTGGCAGCAGGAACGACAGATTAGGAAGGGTGATCCGGATCCGATAGCTAGATCCATGCATCCGTCTGTTACGGATCCGCATGCGCCGAAGAAGGTTACGACAGCCGTGTCTTGCCGCACCTCCGGCTCGAAGACATTCTCCTGCACGAATCTGTAGTTGCTGAGTGCGGGGACTTTCCAGAAGCCGAGAAGGTGATACAGGCGATTCCAAGTCGGATCGATGTCGGTGCCAATCACCTCATGTGACGGAAGATGCCGTGCCAACCAGCGCGCGTGTCTGCCGAATACGGTCGCTGGATTGACGATGAGGCGACGGGTGGATTCCATCCCCTGTACTGTGGTGATCACGAGTTGCTTCAGGTAGGCGTCTCTCCGGCCCCTATGATGCTCCCAGCCAAGGGATCGACGCCTCCAGGAACAGGTTGGGAACGGAGGAAGGAGCCTATCCCAGGCTGCGGTCAAGGGGTGCAAATGCTCCTCGAGTGCAGCCTGTTCCTGCCGACGAGTCGGGTCGGCTATTTCACCTCTGTTGTACACCTCGAGCAATGACTCGAGAAGGACCCTATAGTCGATGTTCCGGCTGATTTCATGGAACCGGTCCAGACTCAGTGTGGACACACGGGGCCCCTTCATAAATGAAGCCTCAGATCTATGTCGATCTCGTTCTCCATGGGTCCTCGCTCTAGCAGTTGCATGCACCATCCAATAGCTCCTCCAACTGCAATCTGTGGCGCATGGGATGGACCACGGCGTGCTCGAGGAGTGTTTCGACCTGGAGGTTCTTGCCCCAGCGCGTGCGGTGATGCGGCTCCCAGAACGCATCCTCGAGTAACGCGCGAAACGGTTCTCTCCAATGCTCGAGCAAGTGGTCGACGAAGCTGTCCACCTCGCGAGCGACCTCACCCACTGCGGGAATCGGGGCGATTCCGGGATCGGGAAGCTCGAGCTTCTCACACGACCACACGACGTAGTCCCGAGCCCAGTGCAGCACGTGCACGAGAACGTCCTCGAGCGTCATATCCGGTTCGTACGTCGTCTCCGAGAGCGAAAGGTCCCGAGCCTTTGCTGCCTTCCATGTGTCTATGAAGTTCCGGAGCTCTCGCTCGTGGAGGATCACGATCGCCCGGACGCCCCTATACTGCCACCTATCTGTTCCCGTCTCTTCACTCATCGTCTCATCTCTCCTTGCCACGGCCTCTATGTCTGCTTTCCACCTTTCGGAACTGTGCCCGGATTCTCCCGGCGGAGACGGCCATTACGATCGACTCGGCGGCCCCCATTTCCTCATCAGAGAGCCCTACCTCCTCGGCCACGCCGAGGTAGCGGTCCAATCAGGGCTCGCATCCTACTGACATCCCAACGGCCAGGTGGATGAGAAGAGTCGTCTTCTGATCCAGAACCTCATTTCCGAAGGCCGAATCGTAGAAGTCGTTGAACGCCCTCTCCTGCCTTCCCGGCAACATCATTCACCTCCCCCGGTGGTGCGGTTCTGGTCGGCATTCCTTGCGTGGATCGGTACCACGAGGTGTGTGAGGCTCGCGTTGTCGAGGGCCACACACTTCCTCGCTATCCCCGCTACCTCAAGTGCAAGGTCCAGACTCTCCCCTGGGCAGTGGCGGACCAGTGGGGTGGGCTCGTAGAATTCCCGGCCGTTTCGAGCCAGGATCGGGACGCGCAGATCTAGCAGCATCGCTCGGGTTCCCCTACGTACTCCCCGGGCTTCCTACCCGATGCAACGAAGATGCTCACTGCGATGCCTTCGCCGGCGCTCGATGTCGTGCAGCAATCCGCTCCGACGCAGTCGACCTTGACGTCATTGAGCCCGGCCTCGCTGAGCCATGCTCTCACGTCGTCTTGCTCGAATCCCATCCAACGGTCGTGTTGCTCCTCACGGAGAAACTCGTGCTCGTGGGCGTCCAGGTCCGTGATCACCAGGCGGCCTCCCGGGCGAAGGATCCGGGTCATCTCCCGGACAGCCCCTGGCGGGTCTTCTGCGTGATGGAGGAGCATGTTCGCAAAGGTGTGATCTACAGATTCATCTTCAATTGGCAGCCCCTCCACTACCCCCGTGCGGCACTCCACCACGTCGGAATCCGGGAACTTCTGGCTCAGGGCCTCGAGCATCACTTCCGACGGGTCCACTGCGATTACCTTGAGCCCACGCGCCACTAGGGCCTCGGTAAGGAAGCCCGTACCGGCTCCGATGTCCGCGGCCGTCTCTCCGGCCTGCACTCCCGCTGCGGCGAGTGCCTCCTCCCGGACCACGTCTGGGAAAAGGCCTTGTCGGAATTCGTCCCAGCCCGCCCCTATTCTGTCGAAGTACTCCTTGCTCGGTGCTTCCATTCGGATTCTCCTCGCACTCAATCACTTAGGCTTCTCATCGTCGATGCACCCCTTGGTCATCGGCGCAACGGCGCCCCACGCTTCGCGTTGATCGGGTTCGTGAGGATCCGTGGAATCGTCGGCCGGCCGTCGGCAATGCGATGGCTTGAGGGGTTCGGACCACGGACCGTCAGGGAAGGGAATACAACAGGTGAAACGGTGAAGAAGCCTACTGATACCGATCGATACGCTCCTCGATTCCGGTATCCCGTTCTTTTCCATCAGTACCCTCCAAAGTGGTGGTGCAGGGGCTGAAGCTAGTTGTATGGTGCAACCAAATATATATACCAGAGAGTCATTTTCAAGCCTGGGCGGGACGACGGAGGAGTTGATATGTCATTTCCTCCTCCTGCGCCTCCTCCTCGACAACGAATCCGGCTCCTTGGGCCCACTCTGTGACACTCGCCGGAGCGATACGAAGCTTCACATAGTCGCCGAGGCGTGTCCTGGGACCCTCGGGATGGACTTCCGTCACAATGTCTGTGACCCGCAGGTGCTCGTCGTCGATAGGTTCGAGAAGGCAGTGCATGGTTCGGTGCTCGTCCTTTGCTACCGGAAAGAACCGTGATGTGCCCTGCGCTGCGAAGGTGGTGGAATCCCTGTACGTAATTGCGAGCCGGCCCCACGGAACGAGGCGGCTGCGGGCCTGAGACAGGAAGTGTGGTACGTCCGACATTCGTGGCAGGTGGGCGAGGGTGTCTCCCAGGCAGAGAATCACTTCCCAGCGCCGAGGGTGAGCGTTCTCAAGGAAATGGAGAAGATTCCCTTCGTAGATCTCGACCTGGTCGAGTTGGCCGCGGAGCGTGGCCTTGAGCTCGGCGACCAGCATCGCGCTGGAATCGACGGCGGTCACCTTCTTGCCGGCACGCGCCAGTGGAACAGTGTGGGCCCCGAAGCCGGCACCCAGATCGAGGTAGCAAGATGCTCGGTCGAGCGCATGCCGCTTAAGCCACCGCTCCGCCCGTGCGAACGGGTCACCCGGGGCAGCCACAGACCAGGAGTAGACCTCACCCAGCAGAGTGTCGTAATGATCTCTGGCTGCTGTCATGTGGGGAACACCTCGTCCATGACCTCAAGCGCGAACCGTGCTGAGACGGTCG
>JBDGYW010000781.1:0-3550 GCA_039588935.1 Gemmatimonadota bacterium
AAGTCGGGCCGGATTTTCACGAATCGATCCGGAGACGGGTGAGGAATCGCCACTGTTCGACGACGGTACGGTAACCGCGCTCCTCCGACAGTACGCAACGCTCACCGGCACGCAGGCAGACGGTCTGCCGTTCAGCCGATTCACGTTCGTTGACGACGGCGACGCGATCAACTTCACCGTGGATGATGCGCATTTCTACTTCGACCTCACGAGTAACCGTTTGCGGCAGCTGCTGCGACCAGTGGTCGAGCAGCAACCCAACACAGACGGGCTGATGCGTGGGATGACGCGAAGCCAGCTCTGGAATGGCACATACTCACCTGACTTCACGCAGTTCGCATACGTGAAGGGTTACGACCTCTACGTGACCGATACGGAGACTGGCGAGGAGAAGCGCCTCAGCTTCGATGGCAACGAAGACACATTCAACGGACGCCCCAATTGGGTATACCCGGAGGAGTTCGGGCAAAGAGACGCGTACTGGTTCTCGCCGGACAGCAGGAAGCTGGCGTATTTCCGCTCCGACGAGAGCGCTGTTCACAAGTACCCGATCGTGCACGACCTCTCGCCCGAAGCCGACGTGGAAATGCAAAGCTATCCCAAGGCGGGTGAGCCCAACCCGACAGTTGTACTCCGCATAGTCGATATTGCATCGGGGGAAACTGTAGAGTTGGAAACCAATAGCACGGCCAACAACTACATCGTGAGGCCGTACTGGCTGCCCGACGGAAACGAGATCTTGCTGCAACGGCTCAATCGCCGTCAGAACGTCTTGGAGTTACTGGCCGCAAACGCAAACACTGGGCAGGTACGGACAATCCTGACCGAGGAGGAAGCTGCGTTCGTCAACCTCCACGACGATTTCACGTTGCTTGCAGATGGCTACCGGTTTCTCTGGAGTTCCGAGCGAAGCGGTTACCGCCACCTGTATCTCTACGACCTAGACGGCAACGAACTAGCGCAGCTCACGAGCGGGAACTGGCCGGTGGGCAGTATTCAGTGCCTCGATTCGCGCGAGGAATGGGTGTACTTCACCGGCACGATCGAGCTGGGTCTCGAAACCCATTTCTTCAGAGTGAAACTCGATGGTTCCGGGTTCCAACAGCTCACGACTGAGCTGGGCTCGCACCGCATCAACATGGACCCCGACGGCAGTTATTACGTCGATTCCTACTCCTCGTTCACGACGCCATCGACCGCGAATATGCATCGTGCCGATGGCAGTCTGATCCGCAACCTGGTGACGACCAATACGGACCGTCTGGAGAATCTTGGCCTAGAGCCGCCGGAGTTGGTCATTGTGAAGGCCGCCGACGGTGTCACCGATTTGCACGGAATGCTCTTCAAGCCCGCCGACTATGATCCTAGCATGAGCTACCCGCTTGTCGTACCCGTGTACGGCGGACCTCACTCGAAGGCTGTTGCAAACAGGTACTACCGCGACAGCGGTGATCAACGTCTGGCCCAGCTTGGCTTCATGGTGTGGCGAGTCGACAACCGCGGGCAGACGGGTCGGGGTAAGGCTTTCGAGACGGCCACGTACATGAAGCTCGGCCAGGTCGATCTGGCCGATCAAGCCGAGGCCGTGCGTCAGATATCAGAGCGCACATATGTCGACGGCACTCGGGTCGGAATCTACGGAGGCTCGTACGGCGGTTACATGGCGGCCATTGCTCTTCTCAAGGAACCGGATGTGTTCCACGTTGGCGTGGCATCGGCGTCGGTCACAGACTGGCGCAACTACGACACGATCTACACCGAGCGCTACATGAGGACTCCGCAGGAAAACACGGATGGTTATGACCAAGGATCCACCTTGCCGTACGCCGAAAACCTCCGCGGCAAGTTGCTACTGACTCACGGAACCACCGACAACAACGTTCACCTGGGCAACACCAACCAGCTCGTAGAAGCGTTGATAAATGCAGGGCGCGACTTCGATCTAATGTACTTCCCCGAGAATCGCCACGGGGCAAGGGGTGCTGCAGCCCGGTTCTCATCGCAGCTGAGGATCGACTACTTGGTCGAGCACTTGAGACCGCCGCAACCACAGCAGCCGTAGAGCCCCTACTACCGGCCTTGCATCAGTACTAGTAGGGTTCAACTGAAATGGACCTAATGACTCTGCTTGCACTACTGGGGGCGGTGCAGGGTGCCGTGCTGGGCCTGGCGTTGCTCACGATACGCCGTGGTAATCGCAAGGCGAATAGCGCTCTGGGCGTATTCGTTGTCATGTTCTCCGCCGTGCTCAGCACCCAGACTTTCGTTGATCTGGACGTATTCCGGCGGTTCCCCCACCTGATGTTTGCCACTCACCCGCTGATGTTTGCTTTTGGCCCGCTGCTCCTCCTCTATGCTCGGCTATTGACGTCCCGAACGGGTAAGGTAAACTGGCGGTTCTGGCTGAATTTCCTACCCTTCCTGGTCTATGTTCTGCTGCTGATCCCGTTCTTTGCTTTGAGTGCCGACTTCAAGCTCGCGCTCATCGATGACAATGAACCGATCGCCATTAGCGATTACCTGCTCACGACTTCTCAGTTGTTCCAGATGCTCTGCTATCTAGCCCTCGTCTATTTCGAGGTCCGGAGACATCACCAGAGTTTGAAGGATGCCTTCTCGTCAACCGAGGAGATTTGTCTGGAATGGTTGCGCAGTGGAATCAAGTGGTTCTTCGTGCTCTGCTTCCTGATGCTATTGAGTACCGGACTGTTCATGGTGGGCTTGGAAACAATAGCGGATGTTACTGGGAACATCGTGCTCATATCCGTTGTCGTCATCATTTACGGCATAGGATATCGAGGACTCAGGCAACCCGAGATCCTCGGTCTCGCAGCGGTGATGGAAACTGGACAGAAGTACGAGAAATCAACTCTTACGGATTCGGCGGCAGATCGGCATCTCGCGCGACTGCGGGAAGTATTGGACAACGAAAAGCCGTATCTCCGTGGTAACCTCACAATCAGAGATCTTGCCGATGTTTCCCAAATACCCAGCTATCACCTTTCGCAACTCCTCAACGAGAAGCTGAATCAGAAATTCTACGACTTCGTGAACGGCTACCGGGTCGAAGAGGCCAAAAGGGCGCTTCTCGATCCCGCGAACGATCACCTGACGATTCTGACGGTGGCACTCGAATCCGGATTCAGCTCAAAGTCTGCTTTCAACGCCGCCTTCAAGAAGTTCACGGATACCACCCCATCAGATTTTCGAAAGCAGCACATAACAGCCTAAGCACTCCCGGCCACCCAAACAGCAGCCGAATACCATCAGGTTTTGTGGGCGTTACGTCCTGATTTGCGAATCGGGACGTCCTGATTTCCTGAAAGCGACTACAAAACCTTCAAACCGGCCGAGCTTCCCTGAAGTGAGCAGAAGATGCAGTGGACCACACAAGCGGGTGTCTGGGAACGCGAGTGAAGGCTGGATGAGCGCCCTTGCGAAACGAGTCCGAGCGAGTCAACATGCCACGCTGGATTGACTCACAGCACCATGGAGATTTCATGAACTCGACATCGATTCGCGAGGCGGTCGGCCGCATAGAGAAACACAT
>JBDGYW010000782.1:0-3549 GCA_039588935.1 Gemmatimonadota bacterium
ACCTGACTTATAAATCAATCCAATCACCTCATCTGCGTCCGGCCAGCCACAACGCTCTATTGAAGTCACGCACTCGGAATACACCCACCCTGCATTCGCTAATACTGACTCCCCACCTCTGAGCACTTTAGCCTCTGATCCATCGCAATCCATCCATAGCAAAAACGGACCCTTCAGACTCGACTCCTCTATCACTGCATCCAGAGTACGACACTGCACTATTCGCCCTGTTTTCTTTTCACCAAACTTAGGACAGACGGAACCCCGATCCGCTCCGTCGTGGTAAGCAACCTCGCCATCGAAATCCGATATAGCTACTTGATGAAATTCACCTGGATAATTTGCAGGCACCCTTTTCCCTGGATCAAATCCCACGATCACCATCTCGGGATACCACTTCCGAAATAGCTCTGCTTCCCTAGTTGTCCCCACCCCTACATGCAGCATCGTCACCGGATGCACAGAGGATTTTCGTATGCACCACCTTAGGTGCATGGCTGTTCTTCGAGTCCTCTGGTCGTTTCTGCGACCAACATCCTTGAGTTTCATTCAATTCCCTCTATACATCCGCACCAGAGGAAATGGTAGCAACCAATCAGCGGCGAAGGAATACCTGACGCTTTTCTTCAGAATAGCCCCTGCAGCTACGAACTGCACTAGAAAGGAAATCGACTAGTTGAGTCGATACATCCGCACTAGCGAATACCGCAGCTCAACACCCGGCGATGCGAACGCCTGGGGCGTATACATGCCCCAGGTCGCCGTCCCGCCGGAGGACTCACTGATACTCCCTACCGCCGAACCATCGTCCTTGAACGGCGTCCCTAGCTTCACGTTCGTGAACTCATGCCGCTTCGTCCCGTTGACGTCGATCCGCACATAGCTATCGCCGCCCGTGTGATCCTTCTTCCACCAGACCGACACTCGCTGCAATCCCGTCGAGGCATTGAACCGAGTCGTTTCGTTGTGCTGCCATGCCGCCTGCGGGTCCGTCCTCGACGTTCCCAACGTACTTAGCTCATATTGCAGCGTCCCCGGCGTCAGGCACCCGAACCGGACCGCTAGAGGTGGCGATAGCCGACTAGGTGGCGGATTCGCGAGTCCCCGCCACGATTCAGGAAACGGACCCCATATCTGATAGGCAATCATCCAGTCAATGCACGTTGGTGGAACAGACCACCCCACGCCAGAGAAATCGTCCAGATAGAACTCTAGGTCAATCCGATAGAGAACACGGGGAAGATACCAATGTCCGCTCCTGAGCGATCCTGAGCGGCTACGGAGCATATTGTGACCGTTGTGTGACGAGCTGAATATATTGAAGTAAAACTGCCCGTCAGCGTCCATCGTCGGCACTTCATTATTCACCGTCGCCGCAATCTGTCCCGCCCCGATACTGCCCGGATAACGAAAATTGTTGTTATACGGCTTCGGTCGCCCAGTCGTCGGATCAGTCGGCAACGTTAGACGCCAGTTATTCCAATCTGCCTCCCGAATCATCGAGACGTCCCAACTGAAGAACGGAGGACGAGTCACTGGAGGAAACGGCGTCGGTGCTGGAATCGGTGGTTCGCCGCCCGGAGGTGGCGGAGGAGGTGGGACCGGCAGTGACGGCTGGACGATGTTCTGCAGCGTCGCCTCTCCCGCCTTCAGGTACGCCAGCCACGTTCCGTCGTTACTCAGCGACGGACGGACCGAATCACCGAACGCCAGACCAGCGGCGAACTCGACATCGACCGCCGCGAGAATATCCAGACTCAGATAGTAAATCATCACGCCATACTTGTTCGTCGTCGCGTTATAGACGCTGAACGCTAGACGATCTTGCGTCAGATGCCCGTGAGTGTATGTGACGTTGTCGGTCGGCTGACCATACGCCGTCGCCAAGTCGGACACTGTGAGCGAGTGCAGTAGCGTCGAGGCTCCGATGGTCGTTACCTTCGGCCTTGCGAGGAGTCCAGATGCGTCGTGAATCTCCACACGGCTATTGAGGTTGGACCAGAACGCCACGAGACTGTTCCGCCACGTTGGATTCTTCCAGTCGTCCGTCGAGATTGCGGTTTCAATCTGACTCATCGTCGTATCGACCCCCGGCTGGAAGTCGAACTGCAATGTGCTTCGACTGCCGTCTGGCTCAATCGCGAATCCACCCGACTTCTGGGACAGCCGACTGAACAATCGTTCCGTGGCTGGATTCCCCGTCACCTCGTCTATCCAGAACCCTTCCGCCAAGTCAAAACTCAGCGGATCCGTATGAATCGGGAGAATGAACTGCCGCTGCGACGGGTGGTTGTACCCGTAGATCCAGAGACCACCCTCATTATGAATCGAATTCTTATGCCCACCTCGCCAGTCGACTGCCGTCCCCTCGACAGACGTAGGCAACGCGACCGACTCGATAATGGCATTGAGGTGAGTTCGACGCTCTAGCACCCCGTTCGCTATCCAGACAAATGCGTCGTCCTGCCAGTCCCACATGAAGTGCTGCATGTAGTCGGAAACACCAGACGCACGATTCCCTATCAGTACGTTCGTACTCCCGCCCGCACTTCTAACCCGAAACTGGTCGGTCGCGAGGTCAAGGACAGCCACGTAGTTGCTAGGCGAAGAGAATGCCTGATAGTCACCCGGAAGGTCCGTATGCGAAAACGTCCCTACAGGCGTCACAGGTGGGTCTGTGCCGGGTTGCGTTGGATCCGGCGACGGTCCACCCCCTCCTGGCGGTGAAGGCGTTGGATCGACAGGTGTGGACGGTGTGACGGGTGGCACAGGAACTGGAGGATCTGCCGGGTCAGGATTGTCGTCTGGATCGGTTGGTGCAGGATCTGGTGCAGGCGTCGGTGGTGTCGTCGGCGACCCGCCCCCTTGAAACACGACCGGCTCCATTATTTTGTACGCAGTCGTTCGGACAATCGTGCAGATCGGCATCGCCTACTCTCCTGATCACGTATTCCATCAGCATGTCGAACTCCTTCGAGCGAATCAGTTCGACCATCTGAGCTTTCACATAAGCTACCCGGCAGGGAGTCGTCTTCCCCTTGCCCCTGATTCTAGGCAGGTGTATCTGGTCGTACACCTTCCCTTCCATGATTCCTTCCGCCACAGCCCGCTGCTGGTCGTCTAGCTGGTCCAGAATCCAGGCTACATGCTCACGCTGCTCGTGATCCTCCTCGTAGACGCATTCCTGTTCTGCGGCATACCCGAACGGGTGCTGCTTCGGTTCCAGCTCAGGTCGCTGCTGGCCGATGCTGGGTCGCTTCATCTGCGAACCCGCTCGATACGACTCTTTCCGTAAATCGGACCAGATGACCCGCCCGGCATACGTCCCGAATGAATAGCCTTTCGCCTCGTCGAAGTTCTTCGCCGCCTTGCAGAGTGCCAGGAACGCCACCGACTTCCGTTCCTCGAAGTCGAATCGGGAATCATCGGTGAAGTGCCGCCTCGCATACCAGATAGCGAGGTCCATCCACTTCTCGATATAGTGCGAATTTTCCGACGACAATCCTGACCTCCACTCCTCGTGAGGCCAGCAAGTCTAAGTGACGTCCA
>JBDGYW010000783.1:0-6503 GCA_039588935.1 Gemmatimonadota bacterium
GTGAAGCTGACGATACACATCGGCTATCTGTCCGACCGCCGGCATCTCCCGATGGTCCAGATCCGCCGAGCAGCGTAGTCTCGGCCATTGGCGCGGGCGATGAACAGTAGGCCCCGCATACCTCCAATCGGGATCTCCTCTCGTCTGGCGACGGCGATCAGGCTCATCCGGCTCTTGACCACGCCCCCTCGGGCCTCAACTCACCCACTTTCGGCGTTGGCTCTGACCACTTTCTCCTGGCTAACTTTCGCTGGCCCACTACACCCGGGGCGGTTTTCTTTGTGGTGGCCTGTTTCTCCTAAGAGGCTGATTGGAGGTGATTTGCGGTCACCGTCTTGGGACGCCAGCTGAGTTCCACGTCACCGCTCAGAAGCTGAACTGGAACCCGATCTGATAGCGGCGGCCGAACCGCCGCGTGGCGTCGAGCTGCAGGTGCGTGCCGGCCGTCCCGACCTCGCCCTCGCCGAGGCCCGATCCTCCGGGGTTCGGCTGAAACGAGACGACGCGCAGGTCGTCGCTGTTGAGGAGGTTGAACACCTCGATGAACAGGGCCGCCGAAGTGCGACCAATCACGAAGCTCTTCTTGGCGCGTACGTTGAAGTCGTAAACAGGGTGGTTCCTTTCGCTGTTGCGCGACAGAGTCCTGAAGGTCCGGACCGGCTCTTCCTCTTCGTTGAGAACGACGTCGGTGAAGCCGAAACGGGTTCGGAATTGCTGGTAATCGACGTTGTCCGCGGCGAAGAAGCGGGAGATGACCGAGTAGGGGAGACCGGAGGACCAGGAGGCCGCAACCCCCAGTTGCCAGTCACGCGGGAGAAAAGTCGAGGCGCTCAGCTTGATGACGTGGCGCTGGTCGAAATCGAGCGGACCGTATTCCGACTCAACCGTCGAGGGGTCGTTTCCCAGCCTCGATTGAAAGTCCTCCGCATCACCAAGTGCTCGCGAGTAGGTGTAGGAGCCCTGCAGCTGCCAACGCCGCGACAATCGCTTCGCCAACTCGATCTCGAACGCCTTGTAGCGCGATTCGTTGAAATTGCCGACTCTCAGGACCTGATTGAAAAAAAAGTTATTGATGAAGAGATCAGGACGGCCGTCCGGCGTGGGGAGGGCGAGGGGGTCGGTGTCGCCCGAGAAACGCTCGACCTTTGTGAGATTGCCCAACAGATCGGACGGTTCGCCTGTCGTGGGATCAAAGCGCAGTTGATGGTTGATATCGACGTCCTGAAGCTGATCTCGGAACTTTCGGTCGATGTAGCGGATGGAGAGGGCCACCTCGGGCGCGAGCTCGCGCTCGAACCCGATGGTGAGTTCGTCGCTGAAAGGGGTTCTCAGGTTGCGATCGACCTGCGTGACCGACGGGGGTGATCGGGACAGAGTCGCTCCGATGTTATGCGTCGGCACCCCGTCCGAGATGACTCTCTCGTTTCTCAGCAAAGCACCGATCCCGGAGCGGTCGAAAACATAGTAACGCGCAATTCGTTCGATATCCTGCTCGCCCACCACGCTGTTCAGAAACAGCTTGTCGTAGTACCGTCCCCATGTCGCAAACAATTTGGTGCGTCCGTCCGACCACGGATCCCAGGAGAAGGACAGGCGAGGAGCCAGATTGTTGTTGGTGACCCGGAAATGCTCCGGCTGCTGCCCCTTGAGACTGAGAGCCGCAAGCTCGTCTTCATCGATTTCACCGTCACTGAACAATTCAGGAAAGAGATCCTCAAGCTCGCTCAGCGTTGCGTCAAAACTGCCGCGATGCCGGGTCAGACGACCGACTGCCACGGCTTGCAGGCGATCGATCACCTTCGCAAACTGCGGTCGCACTGCACCGCTCTCCGAGAGGGCGATGGGGTCCGATGTGAGGCCGTGGCTCCGCACGCCATCGCCATTTCCGGCTAGAAGATCGCTGCTCGTTCGTTCTCTACCCGCAACCGCCAGAAGGCGATCGTATTCCCGTCGCTCGGCCTGTGGATCGAAGAACGTGTACCCGGAGGTATCGGCGGCCTCGCGATCGAATCGGACGCCGAGGCCGATACTGATGTTCGGTCGCGGCTTGTAGGTATCCTGCACGTAAAGCCCGATACTGCTGCCCTCGGCGCTCTGATCGAGAGTTCTCTCCGTCGGCAGCAGCGCGACGATACGCCCGACCCCGGGGTCGAGGCAAGCCGCCTCGTACGGGTTGCAGCGCCAGTCCAGCTCGGGCTGCAGCAACTGATCGACGATGCTGCCGGTCAGATAGCCGGGGTCCTTTAGGCCGATGATGTCCCGCCCGTCTGTTGTCCGGTCGAACCGCTCACGCTCCAGCAGGTAGCCGACCTTGAAGTCGTGGGCGCCATAATAGTCGGGCACGAAGATGCCGAGATCCTGACGCAGAGAGAAGCGGCGTCGATTGTCACTGAGAACCTTGAAGTACGGCCCATTCACGACACCACTGATCTGATTCACGGCGTAGTCCCGGTCCCGCGGGACCGGTCGCAGGCGGCCGTAGGGGTAGACTGAAGTCGGGAACGGCGTGTCGTCGAGCCGGCCGTTGCCGTTTCGATCCTCGCTCGTATCGAGTTTTCCGTCGCGGTCGGCATCTTCGCTGCTGTCGAGCCGACCATTGTTGCAGCGATAGTCCGATGGTCCACGGTGGATGCACCAGTACTCATCTTCGTCGATGTCGAGTACGCCATCGCAGTCTCGATCTTCGCGAGATTCGCCCTCGCAGCCGTTCGGCGGCGTCAGCCGACGGTCACCGTCGCCATTGGAATGAAAGGGAACCTCGAGCGGGTGGCGGAAGCCGTCCTCGTCGAGCGTGAAGGTCACGATGCGGATGGTGTTATGCGAATGAGAACGGCAGGTCTCGCGGGTGACGAACAGGGTGCCCTCGATGAGGTCGAGGCAGAGCCTCTGTCTGTCGGTAGTCAGGATCCCGTCCGGAATGAGCGTATCTTCCCAGACGTCGAAGGCGCCGTCACCGTCGAAGTCTTCACCGGCGTCGCGCTCCGACGCCTCCAGGAGGCCGTTGCCGTTCCTGTCGGAGTACAGCGTCCCGTTGCCGTTGTTGTCCAGGCCCAGGTTTGGGATAAGGTCGGGCTCACTCTGCTGTTCAGTCCCTCGTTGAGAAGCTGCTGCGGGTCGTAGTTGGCCGACAGGATGATCCTGTGGTTGACGCCCGCCTGCCAGGTGACCTTGGCAAAGTCCCGATGCTCCCTCACACCCGTCACGAACGATGTGCTCAGCGCGTTGACCGGTTTCTCGATCTGGATGTACTCGAGCGCCAGGAAAAACCAGGCGCGATCCCGGACGATCGGCCCGCTCAGCGACAGAAACGGCATGAAATCGTTGAACGTGAGATCCCGCAGCCCGTTGTCGCCGAGGCCGCCGTGCAGCAAGGGATCGGCGGAGCCCGCCCCATCGCCATCGAGCGCCGAACCGCGCCAGAAGGCTTTGAACGTGCCCTCGAACTCGTTGCCCCCCGATTTCGTGATGATATTGGCGAATCCGCCCTGAGCGCGTCCGAACTCCGCTGTCGCCCCGGTGGTCTTCACCTCGATCTCCTGGATCGATTCGATATTGAGCTGAGCTCCGACCTTCCCGGTCAGGGGATCGGTGGTGGAGATCCCGTCGACCAGCGTACCCACGTCGGTGTCGCGGGCGCCATGGATGTTCGGATTCCCGTCGCCGTCGACGTCACTCACTCCGGGGGCGAGTTTCAAGACATCCTGATAATTGCGACCCAGAACAGGCAGGGCGTCAATGAACTCTGATGAGAAACGCGTCTCGGTCGTCGTATTGTCAAGATCGATCACATCAGGTCTGGCCCGCACCTCGATCTTCTCCTGAAGCGCCGTTTCCGCCTGCATCATGATTCTGAGGCTCACCGTCCGGGCCGGGGCAACCACGACCCCGGTGTAGACGACCGTGGCAAGATCGGGGAAGCTGGCGCGCACCTCATAGTCGCCTGCCGGCGGAAGAAACGGAACATTGAAGTTGCCGATTGAGTCGGTGACCGTCGCGCGTTCTTTGATCCCCTGGCTGCTGCTGGAGATCGCGATCGTGACTCCGGCGAGCGGCGCGCCCTCCAAGTCTGTTACGAGACCCCGAATAGTCCCTGTTGACTGAGCATGTGTGAGCGAGGAGATGGCGAGGAAAAGCCAGCCCAGAACGGCGACGAGCGGAGGCGGTCGCTGGATTCTGCTCATGTGCACCCTTGGGGCGGCGAGGCGTTCGGCTTCTTACTTTAAGTTTACGCCACAAAAACGCACCGGGAGGGAGAAATTTTTGCGACAGCCTGGCTCACTCAAAATACTGATTGGACTTGACTTGTCGGCTGGCGAAGGGACAATTGGCAGCGAGAGGAGCCGAATGCCCCATCTCAGCCCTCAGACGTTGACCCGAGATGAACAGAAGACGATGCTCCGCGCCACAGCCCGGAAACCGCGAGACCATCTGATCTACTCCCTGGCGCTCGGAACGGGCCTCAGATTGGCAGAGATCGTGGGTCTGAACGTCGGCGATGTCTACGGGCCGGACGGGAGACCGAAGAATCGCCTCCGACTGCGTTCCGAGATCGCCAAGGGTGGACGGAGTGGCGACGTTTTCCTGCCAGACGGGCTGGTGGTCAAGCTCCGGAAGTTCTGGCGACACAAGGCCATCCGCAGCGAGGGTCTTCGGCCCGAAGATCCGCTCTTCTGCTCGCAGTCGCGCCGGCGTATCTCACCCCGCCGCGTTCAGTTCGCCTTCCGGACGTGGCAGCAGAAGGCTAATTTCGATAGGCTATATCCCTTTCATTCGCTGAGGCACACGGCTGTGACGGAAGTCTACCGGCGCTCGAGGGATCTCTTCCTCGCCCAGCGGTTCGCCAGGCACGTCTCCCCGCTTACGACCACCGTCTACACTCATCCATCCGACGAGGAACTCTGGCGGGGGATCCGGGGACTGCGCTGCTGACCGGAAACCCGTTCTCTGACCGAGCACCGTGGGGAGACCGGAAGAGCCCGGCAGCATACCTTCCGCCGGGCTCTCTGCAGAGGGGAACCACTTCCTCGGCGTCCGAGGACGCGAAGCCTGCGGGCTCGCCAGGTGGTTGGCTTAAAAGATCAACAGGCTCGGGGAAGTCTTGCTGATCATTATGTCCTAAAGCACCGGTCCTGGCAAGGTAAATCGAGGTTGACACGTCGATGGGGCCAACCTAGTCGGAACGACCGGTAGGCGGGACCTTTCCCTGCCCCTGGCACAGTTCGCACTTCCCTGTCCCGTGGCAGGCACCGCACTCGATCGTTCGCTTCCGTCGAAACGGGCGCTTCCTGACTTCGCGCTCGCTTCTACCATCGCACCTGCTGCAACGGCCCGTGCCCTTGCAGAAGGGGCAGGACTTGGAATCTCCCTCCAAGGCAGTTCTCCATGCCCCTCGGCTCCCGTATTATGCGCCTGCGGAAGGCTTAGCGACACAATGGTCGCGATAAGGTTGGAAGGAACGTGAGTTCGCTGACGACGACGGCTTATACGCATCCGAGCGACGAGGAACTGTTCCATCGGGTCCGGAGTCTCCGTTGCTGAGCCCGCCTTACCTTTGTTGCGCCCTCTCTCTCCACAGCCATGGCCTTTCGAACAACCATGAAGGCTGCGCGGCCCGTTGCACTCAGCAAAGCCTCCGCCTCGGCTGCAATCCGCCGCGTCTCCGGATCGAACCGCTCGCCTTGTGTCGGGATCCTGACGTTGATCACAGCGTTATGGGCCAGCAACCCCGCGAGCGGCTGGTTGATCGGGTGTTCCCAGTCTTCATCGACCTTCACCTCGATGGCTAGAGTCCCGCGCCCATCCATCTGACGATAAAGCATGTCCACGGGATGCCACCACCAGAACGCATGCCTGCCTTTCTCGAAACCGTCGAAGCGCAATCCATGTCCTTCAAGAACAGGGGTGATGACCGGTCGAAGCGCTTTGCAGGTTGAGACTGAATTGCGGCGAGGTATCGCGTCATCGCGGCGAGCCTTTTCCATGGCAGCCTGCAGTTCATTAATCAGCTCACCAAAGTCCGGTATCGGCTGCCCTACCTCCCACTTCGGTTTCGGCCTGAACTCGCCGAGACTATCGTCCTCCACATCGACGAAGGCAATACGGTAGACATCCCACATGAGGGACTGCCATGCCACCCTGACCACCGGGCTTGGGCGTCGGCTCATAGTCGTTCGTCCCGGCTCGGGATCAACGCGGCCCAATGCCACACAGGCTGCCCGACGCCTGAGGCGCTGGTACGCAGCGGCATCAGGCAGATTGTAGGCGCTCGAGATCAGGGTCCTCCGGACCACAACCAGTTTTTCTGAACAGGTCTCGCAATTCAGTTCAAGAGCGCTTGGTTCGCCCGTCCGGCTTGCTCGCGGACTGAAGCCATCTGCGATGGACTCCCAGGTCCCCGAGTTCAGCACGTCAACTCCTTCGGTGCGAAGCCTCGTTACCAGTTTGTTCACTCCGACATCACACATTGCATCACAACCTCTCCGCGCTATGAATCGCCGCCCTCA
>JBDGYW010000784.1:0-3544 GCA_039588935.1 Gemmatimonadota bacterium
CAGGTCAGGGGCCCGAAACAACGACTTCGGCGTTACTCCACCTACGAGGTATTGGCTGACTAACACGCTCACATCATCAACCAGACCGTTTCGCAGGAGCACACCGTTCAATGTCCCGCCGCTATCAACCCTCACTGTCTTCACACCGTGACGATTCGCCAAGCACTCAAGCGCTGCTCGAAGATCAACCCGGTCATCACCAACCATCAACGCCTCCACCCCAACCTCACCCAGGTACTCCAAATGCCCCTCCGGCGTTGCCTCCGTACACAGGGCGAGACCACCCACCCAGTACGGAGCCCGCAGCAATGCTTCCCAATGCTTCAGCCTCCCGCGACTATCGGGGACAACCAGCAGAGGACCATCAGAGCCCGTCACGGAGTCTTCTTGCTCTGACGTTTCCTCGGCAAACATCTCAGCTGCGGCTAGAAGCGTATCAGTGCCGGCGAGAGTCGCGTCTTCCTTCCATCGCATAGCCAGCTCGTAGAACAGGCCGGGGTCGATCGGGAGCCAATCAATGCGGCCGTCGACGCTAGCCTGGCCGTGTACCACTACGTGCGGTGTCATCTGCCTACTCCGTGGCCGAACTTGGGAAGCAGCCTAGCGCATGTTGAGAGCGCGCCCCGAGCTGCTAGCATGGAATCGACCACAGGGGGGAGTACTTTGGATCTCATTATGCGAACCTACACGTGGTTGCTTGCCCCGCCAGTGCGTTTTCGGGGCACTAGGATGCGTTGATGGGACATTGTTGAGAGGCGAAACAGTCAACGAGTGTTTAGGCCCTTCTCCCAGGGATCGTGCTCGGTGCAGATCTCAGATTATCCCATGCCTAGCTGAAGCTCAGGAGTGCCGATCAACTTTCACAACGTCGCGGTGGCGGCTGCAGTTGTGAGCCTTCCACTCACGGTGTTGACAATCGCAGGCCGGTGCACCGGTGTTCCGTTTGAGAACTCTATTGCGGAGTTGGCTCTTGTGAGACTATCCTGAAACATGCCCCTGCCCTGGATAACCTACATCGTCTGAGTCCAAGTTGGATCGCAAGGCACGCACTGCACAATCCCAGCGCCTGAATGACGGCGACCGGGTCTTTGTTGTTGGAGGAGGTCCGGCCGGCGCGTTTTTCGCCGTCCAGCTCCTTCGCGAAGCGAAGCGTGCGAAGCTGCTCCTCGACGTCTCCATCATCGAGCGGAGGCAACTCCCTGACCCGGGTGCTGATCCCTGGTGTTGCGTTGGATGCAACCACTGTGCGGGCGTCATTTCACCCAGACTGCACGGTGTCCTCGAGCGTGACGGCTTTAACGTTCCTGATCGACTGATGCAGGAGGATTTCACCCACATCTGGATCCAGGGGTTGTGGAAGAACTTCCCCCTCCGAGTGCCCAAAGAGACTCGGATGTATTCGGTGTTTAGAGGTTCGCTCCCCAAGGCACAAGCAGACGAAGTAGGCGGGTTTGATGAGTTCCTGTTGAAGACGGCGGTGGAAGAAGGTGCCCGGATAATCCGCGGCGAAGTCCAAGCGATCACGTATAACTTGAGTGGCCTGCCTGAAGTAACTGTCGTAGACGCTTCCGGAGACGCCCGCAGGCTCTCCGGTGCCTTCGCCGCTGTTTCGACTGGCATCAACTCTGCTACCGGCCGAAACCAGACAGCTGCTCAGCTGAGTCATTCCATTCAGCGACTGGTTCCTGGATTCTCACCCGTGCAGACACGGAGAGCACTCATATTCGAGTTGGAGGTTGGCCGGGATTATCTCACCAGATTGTTGAACAAGGAGTTGTATTTCATCGAATACGGCTCGAAGAGGTTGCGTCTAGAGCACATCGCGCTCGTTCCCAAGGGCGATTTCCTGACGGTTGCCCTCATCGGGAGGAGCATTGACGAGGCTTCATTGCCACGTGAAACTCGAAGGATCATCGGCGAGTTCTTGTCACAGCCCCAGATCAAGTTAATCCTGCCGCGGATGACTATCGATCGCGCCCATGTCGCGTGCGCTTGTGCTCCGCTGATGACCGCCGCGCCAGCCAAGCATCCTTTTGGCGACAGATTGGCACTCATTGGAGATGCTGCGGGCTCACGGCTGAACAAGGACGGACTCTACTCCGCATATGTCACAGCCCAGGCGCTTGCAATGACAATTGTCCACCGCGGCGTCAAACGCCTAGATCTCTCGGCGGGATACGGCGACACCATCAAATGGTTGAAGACCGAACATCGCTATGGTCGTTTGGTGTTCAGGTTGATCCGCGGCTTCCTGTCCACGCCCCTGACGAGTCGCGTGCTCTACCAAGCGTTTGCTACCGAGCTGAAGAACAGACCGAAGACCAAAAGACCGCTCGCGGAGATCCTGTGGAAGATTGCCAGTGGCACCGCCGACTATCGCGAAATTTGCGGCAAGATGTTCAGCTTCCGCGTGCTTAGCTCGATCATCTTCAGCGGAGGGCTGATCACACTACGAAACATTGTCACCGAGAAGTTTTTCGGCCTCAGGTGGGGACACTATGGTAGGTATCCCACAGTCGTCGTCAAAGAAAAGCGAGACTACATCAAGGAATCGATCGCTGCGCCTCTCGGAATCGAACTCGACGAATCGCCCGATTTCGAACGCATGTATGCGATCCGGATCAGAGCCGGGTCTGACACGATCTACGATGAACTCGGCAAATTCGGCGACGCCAGACGTGACTACCTCAAGCTTCGATTTGCCACAGTAAAGCGGGTCTCGGGGCTGCCGAACCAGGTGAGGTCGATTGTCCAGTACAGCATAGGGAAGTCGATCTGCCCGGTTCCGTTGCGACTCTCGCTATGTTCGCCGAACAGAACACTGGTGTACGACGTCGGCGACAGATTTGCAGACCGCGGCAAGTTGTTGTTCGATGTCCATCGCAGGAACGATGGAGAGTGCAGGTTGGTTATTTATACGGCCTTTGATTTCAGGACTGGAAGGACGCCGGGTGGCAGGTTGTTATGGAAGCTCTTCAGACTTCTGTTCCCTGAGTACGCGCATGATGTCGTGTGGAACCACGCCTTATGCTGTATCAAAGCAAGCGCCGAGCGCGCATACAACGAAATGCCAGAACCGACAGCCTTAGCTTGATGTTTCTTCCAACAGAACCTTTAGATGTGTTGGCTCTCCATACGAGGGAAGTCGGACCTTGGTATCGCACCCGGCTTACCTACTCTGCTGTGCGCTTATGTTGTTCCCCCCTCCCCGCCGGCGGGCCGTGCTCACCCTCTCACTTCCGTGAATGCCCCGGACGACGATTGGATACTACCATGTCTTCTCGCCAGGGTTGTTGATCAACTTGTTTTGCTCAAGGAGATCAAACCAGAACTGCTGAATCTCATATGCAAGCTGTATGATGCCTTCGACAACTTGACCCACCTCGATGGCGTCGTACCGTTTGAACTGAAAATCGAGTCCCTTCTTTTCATTGCTCGTTACCTGGATCCGGGTTGCGCGGCTTGGGGTGTCACCCTTACTCCATATCGAGTGCGTGATTCTGTTGCGTTCTTCATCAGTCTTTGCAGCCCGACGCATCAACTT
>JBDGYW010000785.1:0-3542 GCA_039588935.1 Gemmatimonadota bacterium
GCTTCCGACTGATGACCCGAAAGTACGGCAGCCCGACATCAGCCGGGCGAGCCGCCAACTCGGATGGTCCCCCAGGGTCGATCTGCCGAGCGGACTCCGCAAGACCATCCGCTATTTCCGCTCCAGCCTATCTCCAAAAAGGCGTTAGGGTTTCCTGGCGAACACCAGGAGATGTGAACGGAAGAGCGGCACCGCCCCGGCGCAGAACCCGCCCAGCTTCCGCGAGAATCGCCCTGCGTCGAGGCGAGTCGAGCACGGAGGAGATCAATTTTGACTGGTAGACCACATCGAAAGACCCGTCTCGGAACGGCAGCTTGGTCCCGTCAGCCGTCAGGGCACGAAGCCACCGATACTTGATGCGGGCCAATCGAACGGACTGTTCGTTGAGATCGAGGATGCGCGATCCTCGGGGAGCAAGGCCCTCGCGTCTCAACCGATCGCGGATCCGGCCCCACTTGCGCTCCAGCTCGAAACGATGCGCCGGGCTTTCCGACCAAAACCGCTGTGTTTCTGTATCCCCTGCATACCCTTCGTAGACCGATCGAACGCGATCGAGTTCGGCGCGATCGTCCAACTTGCCATCCTGCAAAGCGCACCACTGAGAATCAAGAATGGAAGGAACCGCGTTCAGCCGACCGATCGTGAGCCAGCCCTATCCGGCAAATCCGCATCGAGAAGCGACTTTCGGGCCGCAGCACTGCGCCGCTTCTTCGTCTTTTTGTCCGCCGACTCACCGTAGTAGTAGTAGCCCATGTAGTAGTAGTCCTTGTAGTGCGAGCGAGCGAGATCGACATGATTCAGAACCGCCCCAACGACGTTTTGATTCACCTTGTGAATATCGCCGACACACCGTCGAATGAGATCCTTATCGTTCTCGTTGTGCTTGACGATAAAGGCGATCATGTCGGCCTTGGTCGCCAGGATCATCGAGTCGGTCAGGGAGATCACCGGCGGAGAGTCGATGAACACCCAGTCGAAGTTCTGGCGCAGCTCTCCGAGCAGGGCCTGAAAGCGCTCATGGCCGAAGATGTCCGGCGGATTGGGCGGGATCGGCCCGCAGGTTATTGCGGAGAGATTGGGGAGGTCCGTCTTCTTAGCGTACAGGTGCCAGTCCTCACCATCCGATGAAAGGATGTAATTAGTGATTCCCCTTTCACGCTCGATGTTCAATCGCTGGTGCAGTGTCGGCCGCCTGAGATCGCAATCGAGAAGGATGACCCGGTCGCCGGCGCTGGCGAAGGTGCGCGCCAGGTTGGTGATTATGCAACTCTTCCCCTCCTGTGGTCCGGCGCTGGTCACAAGAAGGGAATTGGCCGTCTTCGATCTACGAGAGAAGAGAAGATTGGTGCGCAGGCTCTGATACGCTTCCTTGACCGCTTTTTCGGTTCCTGGATTCTCCTTCGGGATGATCGCCAGAAGGTTGAGACGTAGGAACTGTTCGACGTCCTCGGTGCTGCGAATCGTGTTGTCGAGGTAGTCGAGGAAGAAGACGACGCCGACGCCGAGAAGGAACCCGAGCATCATGCCGATCGCCATGTTGAGGAAGGTTCGCGGCTTGATCGGAACGGTTGGCACCGGCGCCATGTCCAGGATACGAAGATTATTGCTCAGCAGGCTCTGGCTGAGGTCGATCTCCTTCACCCGCGCGCTGATCAGGTCGTAGATCCGCTGCGTCTCCTCCGCCTCGCCACGCGCCAGTTCATAGCTCGAGGCACGCCGATTGAGTGAGATCGATTCCGCGCGGGTCTCGTTGATCGCCGCGAGCAGCCGGCTCTCCTGCTCCCCGAGCAGCTCGAACTCGGCTTTCAGGGTGACGATGATACGCCCTGCCTCGCTGTCGATTCTCTGATTGATCTTGTCGATTTCAGTTTTCTTTTCGAGAACTCTCGAATGTTTCGGACGGAAGGTGACGAGCAGCCTTTCGTACTCCTGCTCGTGATCAACTCTTTCGCTGTAGAGTTGCTGTATGACAGGGTCATTGCTGACGACGGAGATATTCTCGTAGGAAAGGCCCGCCCCCTGTGCGTCCTCGACCTGGCGCAGCGCCGATGCGATTTCGACCTTGCGGACCTGCGATTCCGTCAGATCGTCCTGCAGCAAAGACAGACGCTCATTGGTAATCTTCTGCTGGTTCTCAGCAACGTAGAGGTTGTCTTTCTCGGCCAACTCGAACGTCGCTTTCTGTTTATCCTCGAGGCGCAGGCGAATCGTATCAATCTCGCTGACAAGAGCCTCGACGGCTCTCGTCGTTGCCTCGATCGCCTGATCCAGGTTTCGGCCGACGTAGACCTGCGCGATGGTGTTGACCCAGATTGCCAACTCTTCCGGCTCGGGCCCCTCGAGGGCAATTTCGGCGAGGCCGGTGTCCTTGATCGGGGTCACCAGAATCATGCCGGTCAGAGCGCCGATCGGATCGGCAAGGTCCTTGAAACGCGGATGGTTATAGAGATCGAGCTGATCGAAGACGCGTGTGGCGACGTCCCGGCTACGGATGATCTCGTACTGAGAGTTAAAGTACCTCTCTGCCTCGAACCAGCCGTAACTTCCGGAGCCAAGCTCGGCAACATCCGCCACCGGAGCCACCTTCCGTGATTGCGGGGAGATCTCGACGGTGGCCCGGGCACGATAGATCGCTGTCTGCGTGAAGGTGCCTATTCCAACGAGAGTCACGACGACGACGAACACACTGAGAATCATCCATCGTCCTCTCCAGATCAAACGCCAGTAATCGAGGAGATGAACGTCTCGCCGATCCTCTTCGTGCTTCCGTTGATCATTCATTTGAGCGTCCTGTTACGATTGTGTATCGATAGACGGTGCAGGTCCGCGCCACCTCAGAATATGCGCCTCGGTACGATAATCATGTCTTCGGGCAGCAGAAGAAGATCCTCCTGCTTGCCATCCTCAATCGCTTTGATGTTGACGATTGTCTTGTGATGCACCTCGCCATCATCAGTACGCAACAGCTCGACTTCCTTCCGGTTGGCGAATTGGCTGAATCCGCCTGCGATGCTGATCGCCTTGAGTACGGTCATGCCGTTCTTGAAAATATACGCATCGGGGCGATTGACTTCACCCCTTATGTAGAAGAAGTCCCTCTCGCTGACGGTAATGATATCTCCGGGGGCAAGAGAGATGTTCGCGGCCCGGTTATCCCGGCTGAACAGGTCGTCGCGCGTGACGACGATCTGCCGGCTCGCCGTGGAGGCCGGATCGCGGCGAGTGATGAAAATGTCCGAGCCGGCTTCGGCGGAAAGCCCGCCGGCGGCCGCCAGAATATCGATCAGCTGCATGTTCCTGACGAGGACGTAGCGTGATGGACTGCGGACAGAGCCTATGACGGTGACCCACTGGCTCCGGTATTCACGCACCTCGACGTTGACTTGCGGGTCCACGAGGTAGTCGCGGGCAAGGCTCGTGGTGATGATCTCCTTCACTTTCGCGATCGGTTCCCCGCCGACCAGGATATCTCCCAGCAGCGGATAGTTAATCGTTCCGTCGGCCCGGACTTCGGTTGTGCGATGCAGGTCGTCGTGCCCGAA
>JBDGYW010000786.1:0-3537 GCA_039588935.1 Gemmatimonadota bacterium
GCCATCATTGCCGCCCAGTTCCAGCCAAGGCTGTAGAGCTTCGAAGCGGCTTCATAGCTGCCCCAGTCGCCAGCATCAAGCTTGTTGTCAGAGCACAGCACGAAAACGGGGTTCTTCTTGTGATCCCGGCACACCGCCGCAATACAGACCGTCACACCGCGTACCCCCTTGCGCTTCGGCAAAGGATATCGCAGATGGTGAGTGGGCGGCAGGGGCCGTCCATGTTTCGGGCGAACCGGGATTGATAGACAAGTTTTCATGGCTTTTCCTCAAACTGACCCACTACCAGGCGATTGGGTAGGTCTCATACCCATCACCCTACCCCCAGACTATCGCACGCCGGGTCATCCAAGTCCAACTCGGCCCCAGCGTACCTCTCGGTCGTCTGCACCGAGGCATGCCCTAGTGCGTGCTGGACTTTGACGAGATCCGCCCCGCCCTTTCGGGCCAGCTTAGCGAAGCTCCGCCGTAGGTCATGAGGCGCGATCGACAGCTCAAGTCTACCGGACCAGTGCTTCACCACCCACCAGATACCGGAGTCACTCATCCCTACCCCGTAGATCCGGTCCCCCTTGTTCACCGCCCGGAGCACCCGACCCTCGGTGATCTCCGCCCGGTCCAGCCACGCCCTCACCCTCGAGTGCGCCCACATCGGCATAGGTACCGTCCGCACGCGCCCATGCTTCCCGAGGATATCCAGGAGCACCCAGCGCCCGTCCCGGCTCTGTATCCGGTCCACGGTCAGTCCCGCCGCTTCCCCCCGCCGCACACCGCAACCCAAGAGCAGCGCCAGGATCGCCCGGTCACGGGCCCCCTTGTTCTTCTCCGGGTCCGGAGCGTCGATCAACCGCTGAGCCTCCTCCAGCACAAGCCAGTTACCGGCGCGCACCCCGAGTTGCCGGACGCCGGGCACGCCGATGATCGCTTGTGCTTGGTGTAGATCCAGGGCGCCTTGGTCCCGTGCCTCTCGCGCGAGACCCCGGATAGCCGTCATGGCTTGATTCACCACGCCGGCGCCGGCGCCGTCCTCGATGAGTTTCGCCCTGTACGCCATTACCGTGGTCCGGTCGAACCCCGCGCCTGTCCCGTCCACCCACGCGAAAAAGGCCCGGAGGCGGCGAGTCAACCACCTCCGGGTTTCAGGGGAGGACACGACGTTTTCCACTGCGAGGAGAAGAGATTCTGTGTTTTGGACTGGGGTCAGCATTGTTGGTCTCCACCGAACGCCCGGAGGCGGCGAGTCAACCACCTCCGGGCTTATGGGGCTAGTCGGCTTTCCTGGAATCGGTTGCCGACGGGCGCCCGCCACGGAAGAACGCGATCACCTTCTTTGCGTAGTCCACGAGATCGCGGTCACGACGTTTGGCCATGCCCCAGCAGTTCCAATCGTTGCAGTCACAACATTTGGTTACATACGTGGGGGACCAGTCATGCGGCCAGGCGCAGGCGTATCGTGACACGTTGACCTGCCGCTGTTTGCAGCAGAACCCTGGATCATAGCTGCAGTTCCAGGGACTGAGTTGGAAGCAGTCCGTGTCTACCGATGTCACTCCAGCCTCCAGCCACACCGAGATGTTACTGTCGGAGCCCCAGCTGCAGTTGCTACAGTAACACGACGATGAGCAGCCAACCGACCACGGGGCGCAATACCCGGCGGCGTCTGCCCTGGGAAGAATCACAACAGCCGCCAAAAAGAGAAGCAGAAATATTCGTTTCATTTTCCAGTTACCTCCTGAATCTGAGTACCCGGCCCTGAGTTCCCAGAGTGAAGAAATACTGGTCCGTCACTCCGAAATCTTGGGGGTGCCAACCCCCCGGCTCCGGTAGTTCGAGGGTGTGAATCACAAGCTCCCCGCTCCCCGGATCGAGCTCATAGACGTGGGCCTGTCCCTGTGGTTCACGACCCGGGGTGAAGTAGACCTTACCCCTGTGCGTGGTGAGATTCCATATACCTCGGGTTTCCAGCCGCCGATGCCGACGGTACTCCTGCACGATAGACGGGTCGACGTCTTTGAGGGTTTGGTTTTGAACGTCGTCAAGCTTTCTCTGTAAGCCCTCGTTAATCCACTTGTCATTCACCGGGACGATCTCGACCTCCCGGTTCTTGATGTTGATGACGTGGATCTCGACCTGGGTTGACTCCAGGTTCGTGTACGCCGCGACGACCCGATTTGGGGATAGATACGCGAACTGGTGGAGGCGGCTCTTAACTGGGATTCTCACGCCACCTACGTGCAGCCCGACCGTGTCCGGGATCGTGATGGTCTGGCCCGGTCGAAAACAGGACATAGCGTTTTGGTAGTAGCCGATCTGGCCACCGACCACAATAGGCTGAAAAGGCTTACTCCTGTCTGGGGGATTGAGTAGGGTATTCCCGCTGACCAATCCTCGCTGCTTATCGAAACGAGCCATGACCGGACCCCGGGGGCCGATCTCGAACAGGTCCATGTAGTCCCCGCGCTTTCCGGGCAGAACTCTCCGCTCGATCGGCGTGTTTGAGTGGTCACGTTTATCGAGCACCACCTGATCTGGGGTCGAGATCCGGTAGTAGAGATGCCCCCCTCCTCCTACAGCGAACTCGACGGATGACTGGGCAGGTACGCCCAGCTTCCACGAGATGTCAGGGGTGAGTGTAGGTTCGGCCCAGGCGACGCTGGGCGCGATCAACAAAGCAATGACCACGATAGCCATAGCCAGAATTATAGTCGCTCTGATGCGTTTGAGCATCCTTTTTTTCTCCTTTGGTTTGGATTTGCCCTCGAAAAAGGCCGTTATAAAATCAACTGCAGCGTGTCATGCGGCTTTCTCTGGCACCACCCAATGCACATGCCCCAGGTGCTCAATCGGATATGGGTTCGGGGGCTCCACGCCGAAGTGCAACCGATAGGCTTGGGCATGGTAGTGCGACAGGAAGAGCTTCACGGCCCAGCGCTTTGCCCTCGAGTGGATGTGCGCCGGCGGAAGAACCCCACTACTGTAGTGCTTGTACGCCTCAGTGCTCTTGCCTATATTGAAGCTCTCCAGCTTCGCTTTGGCTTGGTCGGCATACTCGCCCGCGTCGTTCTTCTGTTGCTCGTATGCCTTGCGCTCGGCGTAGAGCCGTCCGTACAGGCTCTCCGGGTTGCCGCTCACTTTCACGAACGACTCACCAATCTTCCAGCAGAGCGTTTTGAGTGATGCGTTCCAGGGCCGCCGAGAAGTGGCCGCAATCAAGGAGTCTTTGGTCAACTTCCGGGTTTGCCCCTCCTTCCCAGTGGTAGCCATCCTGTAGAGTGTCTCCCGGCGAACATTGGTTTTCTCGGCGATGATGCTGGCGGCCTCATCCAGGTCCACCCCGGTCGCCAGCACTTCCTCCACCAGTGGTTTGGCCTTTTTCTTCCCTAGCCACTGCCGGTCCGGGTCCAAGCCAGCAATCCGCCAGATATGGCCAACCGTCGGCGCCTTCTCTATGTCGATGTGGGCCAACAGGCCGGCGGATATGACTGGACCGATGCCCACTATACCCTTCACCCACTGGCCGAGATCGTTTGAGTCACT
>JBDGYW010000787.1:0-3522 GCA_039588935.1 Gemmatimonadota bacterium
ATCGTAAACCCGGCAAGCACCAAAGCGCGCCAGGGATGGCGACCGAGCCACCGCGCCCAACGTTCCCACCCGGCCGGCGCGTGGTACCAAGCCAGACGGCGCGCCAACCATCTTGGCTTATCGATGGCTCGGCCCATATAGGAGAGAAGGGCCGGGAGGAAGGTGACGGACAGCAGCACGGCGGCTGTGACCACGAACAACCCGCCGATGCCTACGGATCGAGTCTCAGTGGTTGGAGTGATCAGCAGTGAAGCGAACCCGACAGCCACGGTGAGACCGCTTGTAACAACCGCTCGCCCCGCCGTCGCTATGGTGCGCTGCGCCGCCGCGCGCGCGCCATGTCCCCTGTTCAACTCCTCCCTGAACCGTGTAACGATGAGCAACGAGTAATCGATACCCACCGCGAGTCCAACCATCGAGACGATGGTGAGAACGAAGACGGACATTGGGTGGAATGCGGCCGCCGCGTTCACGAGAGCAAGAGCGCACGTAATCGCAAATACGCCCACAGCGAGTGGAAGAACAGCGGCTACGAGTGCGCCAAATGCGAGAATGAGTATAATCCCGGAAACGGGCAGGGATTTGCGTTCTCCTGACCTGATATCTTCCGTACTCACCGTGCGCACGTCGTAGTCGAGAGCCGGACCACCGGTCACATGCACGTTGAATTCCGCACCAGTGGGGAAGGCCTGCACTGCAGCATGAACGGCGTCTCTGAAACCAGGGACACGCTGGGTTGGATCATGTTCAGCATCGGCCCTGGCGGCAGCTATCACAAACGTCGTGCGTCGGTCGGGACTGACAAAACTCGAATCTGGCGTAACGAGATAGGATACAACTCTAGTGATGTAAGACTCCACCGCTGCAGCGCTGGAAATCGATTCGAGCAACTGTCGAGTTCGAGGGCTGTCAATTGGTACCGGTGCGCGTACTGTGATCACGAAGAAATGGGAAACCGGTTGTGGAAAGGCCTGCTGGATCAGGCGAGTCGCACGCTCCGATTCAGAATCAGAGAGTACTCCACCCTCGACCTGAACCACTTCATCCACACTCGCCGCACGTGGCAAGGCAAACACAGCCACAACGGCCCAGAAAAACAGGACGAAGGAGCGAAATCGAACAATAGAGCGCGCGGGAAGTGGAATCACGTCGACCTCAGCCGCCGTTCGGCGCAGGCGTTTCGTGCCCAGTTGTGGATGGAACCCTCCGGTCTACCGCAGTGATCGATGATTTCCTGAGTTGCAGGGCCTGTATGATAGAAGGGGCAGGCTCTTGATGCCAGGCGTGCGGACAAGTGGCGTAAGTTGCGTGCGGACGGCGATATTCCGTGGGTGAGGGCTTCAACGGTAACGGCCTTAGGGGCGGTGGCGATTGCGGTTGTGCTATTCGGCATCAACCGGCGCAGCGTGCAATCGGACGTGGGCTACTCCGACTCGGCGCGCGAGGGAGAGCGGGACACGTCGGGTCACCGTGACAGCATGCCTTCGCTCCGCGCAACAGTCCGAAAGCGCATAGTGGATTCGGACACCTATTTGGGATACGCCCTTGCAGAGGACGATTCCGTGTTGAGGAGGTGGCAGGATCGAACCGTTGGCATGTTGGCGGTTCATGTGGGCTCAAACGTAAGCGCGAATTCTCAGGAAGAACTGGAGCAGTCGGTTCGACGAGCCTTCGATCGCTGGGAGCGAGTCGGAGCGATACCAGTGAGCTTCCGCATGATACGCGATTCCACAAGAGCCGAGGTCCATGTTCACTGGATACATTCGTTTCCCATGAACCGGAGCGGTCAGGCTGAAGTATTTTGGGACGGAGACGGATGGATACGGAAGGCCACTCTGACTCTTGCGACACACGACGTCAACGGCCGGCCGGTCAATCCCGACGTTCTCTACACCGTGGCGCTACATGAGATCGGGCACCTCCTGGGGCTGGGTCACTCGGATGACCCAGGCGACCTCATGTACACCGTGACAACGGTGAGCGATCTCACCTCACGTGACAGAAGATCTGCACGACTTCTCTACGCCTTGCCGGCCGGATCTGTGCGAGACCTTTGAGCCAATTCCAACGGTTTGCCGCCTACTGGTTAATGCGCGCGTCTAGTTCCATCGCGATGAGGTATGCATACTCCGCGTACCGCTGCAGCCCAACGAATGGGAAATCCTCGGTCCATTCATCCTGCGGGTCATGGTAGTACCGCCATCTGTGCCGTAGTGCATCCGAACTGTCAGTGCTGAGGCCCTCGTAAGCTCCTGGACCGGGTTTGACGAACACACCGGGGATGCCCTCCCGCACAAAGGGGTAGTAATCGGTGTTTGCGGTCGCATGTGAGGTCGAAACCTTCCATCCGTGCGTATGCGCAATCTTTATCGCCAGTCCGCCGAGTCCGGTTGAATCAACTCCGGACAAGCTCCAGTTGACGAGACGCCCGGGAGGTGCGCCTGCGTCTATGTTGATCACGGCTAGCGTTCGCTCGAGGGGCCAGTAGGGACGCGACACGTAGTAGTCGGAACCTAGCAGACCGCGCTCTTCGCCAACAAAGAACAGAAACAACATTGAGTGTCGGACCGGTTGAGCTGAATCAAAGGCCATTGCTCGGGCTATTCCTAGCAACATCGCGACACCAACCGCGTTGTCCGCGAATCCGTTGTATATGTCATCGCCTGCCGTGTCAGGTGGTGAGACAACGCCGAGATGGTCGTAGTGCGCGGTGAAGGCGATAGCAGTATCTCTAACTGGCGCATCCGTTCCGGGCAGCAAGCAGGCCACGTTTGCCGCGATCACAGATTTTTGTGACTGAACTATGTCGAAGTCGACCTCCACCCCGAGCGGTCCCAGCCGGACGTCATTGCCCTGAACGGCTCCAGCCACCAACATCGCTGAGAGTCGAGGGCCGGCAAGCACTGAAGGCAGTGACGGTATGAACGAGGACCGTACAGATGTGTCCTGGTGGTACATGCGGGTTGGGCCGCGACTACCGCGGTAGATGTTGTAGACGTTTTCATCCAGCAGCAGGTGAATGACGGCCAATGCCCCCCTCGTCCTCAGCCTGTCAACAGCATCTGCTGAGATGCGCGGTCCGGCTGTCACTGCGACCGCACCCCGAAGGTCGACGTTCTCGATCTGGTCGGCTTCGAGTTCGGCTGCAATTCCGACGTAAACGGCCGGTCCTCGGAATGCGGCAAGAGTTTCTCTGGTCCCGACATTCGGAGTGAAGTCGGTGGGGTAACTGAATCGCGATTGCCTTCCAAGACGGGTCAAAATCAGGTTGGTGCCATGCTCAATGGTGGCTTCCTCCAGCGCAACGGGCTGAGCGTAGGTGCTTCCCGCCGGGACGAGACCCAGTCCTCTGCACTCGCTGGCGATGTACTCTGCCGCCAACTCTGCGCCAACGGTGCCGGTCGCCCGACCCATGAGTAGATCGTGCGACAAGAAGTATGTCTGGGCTCTCATGCTGAGAGTGTCTACGGGCAGCTGTGCCCAGGCTCGCTGATACGGGAAAGGGATCAGCAAGAGGGTCAT
>JBDGYW010000788.1:0-4373 GCA_039588935.1 Gemmatimonadota bacterium
CTCTAGGGACACGATCAACAGCAATGGCGCACGCGAGGTGCCGGACTCTCGCTCGAGTTTCGACTCAGATATGAAACTCGATGAGCTGTGGATCATCGACACCGAGTTGACCGCTGCACAGATCGCTCGGATTGCCGCCTGCGGAGTGAATGGTGAGGACGGTCCATGCACCTGCTCGGGATCGACGTGGACGAGCAAGGGCCGGGTGGACGAGAACTGTGTTGGTACAAATAACCCCTACTCTTGTTGTCGGGGTGCCGGAGCCGGGAATGGTTGCATAGACGCCGACATCATCACTGGAGACTGCGATGAAGCGGCTCCTTAGTCTTCTCGTCCTGCTTGCCGTGCCCGCAGCGGCACAGTGGACACCCGCGAGCCTGGACAATAAGCGGCTGTGGGTCGAGTCCACTACTTGGACGGCCTCGGGCGGCCCGTGGGGGCAGATGAATGACCGCTGCACCGCATCGAACGATCCCTACAACTGCTGCACCGGGGATGGGACAGGCACCTGCCCAACGAACAAGGCCCGACTGATCTCTACGTGCGACACCCAGAGCTGCTACGACAACAACGCCGAAAACTCTCTGATCGAAGATCAATACTGCGACATGGTGGGCGGGGCCGCGACGGATGCACGAGAGCTGTGGAACGAAGGCTGCGTGGCGTATTGGGAGGACATGAGCGGGCAGGTTACGAGCAGTGCCGAGTGCTCGACATGCACCAGCGGGACGGACTACAAGTGCTGCGGAAAGAACACGAGCTATCCGGGTGTCGAGATCGGTATGGACGACCTGGAGAAGCCGGGCTTCATCTCTGAGTGCATCAATGGCCTGCCCTGCGCTCGCATGTATCCCTGCGACGATTCTGAGTGTGACGTGCCGATCGGTTCGACAACGTTCCCACAAAACACCGGCCGACGATTCTGAGTGTGACGTGCCGATCGGTTCGACAACGTTCCCACAAAACACCGGCATCGAGGTAGACAACGCGGATCAGTCAAAGTTCGAGTTCTCGGGGTCAGCATCCTTCATCATCCTGTGGCGACCGCCGAAATCTTGGTCCGGTGCACCGTGGGACGTGCAGAGCGATGGGCCGTTTCTCGGCGGGAGCGGGAACGAGAGTGGCTACCCCATCTTCAGCGACGGCTCGATCAACTTCAAACGCTCTGCGGGTGGGCCGTCTTCAACTGCGGCGGATGGGGGTTCCTTCGTTTTCGATAAGTGGCAGCTCATCGAGATCTACTACGACACCACGGGGGCGCGCTGGAATAGCAACGAGGTGCATGTCTATGTGAATCATGTGGACGTGACCAGAGATCCCATTTTGACCTACTCGGGCGGCTCACTGCTGCGGCCTGACAACATCGCCACCAAGACGAAGGGCTGGTTCAATGCTGGCGGGGATGTGGCGGCTGTCCTGATTACCGAGGACGTGCTGACTAGCGGTGAACAGTCCAACGTGCAGGACTACTTCGAGGGGATCTACGGCTACCTGGACACGCCCGCGGCTGACACCACTCGGGGCTACACGGCTCGCGCCTGCGGATTCGACATGGACCGGGACGGGATCGTGGGCGAGGCCGAGGACTGCGACCTCTGCGACGGTGAGACCATCGATCCCGATCACGATGCGGTCTACGAGGACATCTACTATGTAGATCCCGCCACTGGCGGTGATGACGTGACGTGTGGTGCGTCAGACGATCCCTGCGACACGATCCAATACGCGTGGAACACTCGGGCCGATGGCAACGGCGACGGGCAAGAAGACATCATCTGCTTCAAGGGCACCGCAATCGAGGAGGTGACCCAGGGCACAGCGGGCGTCACCGGAACCTACACGCTGTCGGCTTCCGGCAACGAGCAGCAGGACTGGTCCTGGCCAAAGGACCCGGCGATGCTGGTGGGCTGGGATGCGGACAATGACCAGTCATACCCGCCCTTCGACACCGACGACACAGCGATCCTTGACGGTACCGGGTTGACCGACCCGGTAGACATGATTACCGCCACCACCAACGCGACCAACAACTACTTGGAGTTCGCTCACTTCGAGGTCCGTAACGTCCTCTACAACAAGGACGGCGAGCACGCCTACGTGCTCAACTGCGATGAGTGCGATTACGTCTACATTCACGACCTGGAGATCACTGCCTCGAAGGATAGCTGCCTCGGGTCGCAGGCGGTGACGTTCCCGCTCTGGGGTGGGATGAGGCACGTCTGGTGGGACAACATCGAGCACGATGAGAGTGGTGGGTATCTGTGGCGTGGCCAGGGGAATACGACCGGCTCAGACGGTCCGATCAGGATCTCGAACAACAGCGCCGACTTCCACGGCTCCGACTCCTGCTCGACTGCGCAAAGATCCGTCATGGTCATCAAGGGCTGGGGACACTACGGCGAAGCGGGGACAGCCAACCATTTCGAGATGATCGACAACCACTTCGACATGCGGCCCGACCTCTGGAATGAGAACAACGGCGATCCCGGCCTAGCGATTCGCATCGGCTCGGGGATGCAGAATGCCCACGTCCAGAACAACTACCTGGAGGGCTGGCGAATCGCGCTGTCTTTGGAAGCAGGGCAGAGTGGTGTGGGCTCTACGAGACGGACCGACGATCTGGTGTTCGACGGAAATTTCGCCAAGTTCGATTCCCCTGTCTACGACAATGTCTGGTGCATCGAGGCAGAGGACGAGGGCAGTGGCGCGGACCATCGCATGGATGACTGGACCGTGCAGAACACGCTCTGCTGGAACGTCACGGGGAGCGATCTGGCACGGCTCGCCTACGTCAACGCTGGGTCGTCTTCGTCGCTGGCCGATGCGAGCCTCAAGCTCTACCACAACACGTTCTGCTCGACGGATCTCGGCACCTGGGATGACGGGGTGCTGACCGTCGCCGATTCCGGCGCTACGTTCGACCTCGAAGACATCGACTTCTCAGGTAATATCATCGGCTGTTTTGGCGCAGGACCCACCAACACAAATGTCGATTACGATGTAGACACCTGGTCGGCCAATCGAAACGTCTACGACGATGATGGTGACTACGACTGGATCGGCAACACCGGCCTGAGTCTTGCCGACTGGCGCACCAACAGTGGCGGCGATGCTCAAGCGGTGGAATGTGATCCAACCTTTGTGAGCGGCACTGATCGGCACCTAGATCCAGCGGATACCTGCGCGAAGGACTTCACGGGTCTCAATTTGAGCGTGACTGCTGACGTTGATGGCGATGCCCGACCGCAATTCACGCTCTACGACGCAGGCGCAGATGAAGAGGCGCAAGGCGCGACAGCGGGCACTCAGGCCACGGGAGCTGTGGCAAATGGAGTGACGATCCAATGACGGACTGGACGCATTACAAGAAAGAGTCTGTGAGGGACAAGGTGCAGACCGATGCAGTCTACGAGCCCGGAGTGTATGACCCGGGCGTATACGATGAGGACTGGAAGGGCGGCTGGACGCACGCCACGCCGGCCAGTGACCGGGATGGCTCTGGAGCCTTCACCCACGACACACCGGAGAGCATTCGGGATGCCTGAGTCGAATCTAAGACGAGTCCATATCGCAGACCTCTCGAGGCCGTGGGCTCCACTGGCTCCGCATCGGTCCCTGCTGCCGGAGGGCAACGGGCCGCTGTGGAGGAACCTGCGAAACATCAAGACGGAGAACGGCAGGCTGTGGGCACCGGAACGCTTGGAGGCCTATGGCTCCACCTGGGGGCCAACTTTCACTCCCTCGTCCGTGATCTTGTCCGCGGTTCCTAGCGGTGAAGCGGCGAAAGACGATCAGATTGTTCGCCACATCAAGGATTTCAATCTCGGCCAGGACAATCTGTATCGCTTGGTCATCACCTCGCGGGAGATCTGGTTCTATCATGCGGTTCTCGGCTCTTGGCGCAATCTCACTCCGTCACACAACGATGGCACGGTAAGCATCACGAATGGCACCAAGGCGCTGAGCGGTAGCGGCACAGATTGGGTCAACCGGGGGATTGATGCCGATCACCTCGCGGAGCTCCCGAGCGGCAGTGGCGATTTCTACAGCATCGATGTCGTGGGCGGCGCAGGGTCCATCACCCTGCTGAATAACTACGAAGGCACCACTCTTACTAACGACACCTATACTATTCGACGCACGCGGCCCGGCATCATCGGTGGTACCTATCCGTGGGCTGAACGAGATTTCTACTTCTCGCTCATCTTCGATGGTGATCTCTACGTGGGCGGGCCATTCGGCAAGTTATTCACCGGCAAGGGCTACAACTCCCACGACGCCATGGTTCTGCGCTGGGATGACATCATCAACGTTCAGCCAACCAACGCCAACATGACGATCGCTTTTGCGGGGAACTACACCTACGAGACGGG
>JBDGYW010000789.1:0-3514 GCA_039588935.1 Gemmatimonadota bacterium
AGCATGGCGCGTAGGTCCTCCGGAGAGATCGCCTGCGGATAACGAACCCGAACAGCTGACGCCAGTACCATCTCCTAGCTTTCGCGATCCCCTCTCTGGCAGATCGTTCTTCAAACAGCTCATCGAGTGCCAGATCGTACTCTTTCCCCATCGCGCCGCGGGCCAGTAGTCGCAGTAGACGGCGGGCGCACCTAGGTGGCCCATTCTTGCCGTTTGGGCCGGTCATGACCGCGTCCTCTTCCACGCCTTTTCCAGTTGCGTTTCCACTCCCTCCCATAGGCTCAGATAGTGTTGCCTCGACTCGGCCAGAACATGCATCGCCGCGGGCGTGAGACGGAAATACCGCCGAGCGTGCCCACCACGTTCACCCGGTGGCACGACCCGGTCTTCGAGGTAGCCCTTCTCCTTCAGCCGCTGCAGAGTGACAAATACTCCTGCGGTGGCAACCTCTTTTCCGGTGCGCGCCTCCAGCTCCAAGACCACCTGCACACTATAGGACTCGGATCCGTTTCGGAGAATGCACAGCAATACCTGATGTTCGAACTCACCCAGCGCTCGTCTCTCCGTCTTCATTTCGGTGCTGCCTCTCTCGGGGTGCCAAGTCGGCCATCTGGCATTGTTGAGATGTTATATAACACTGTTATACAACTAACGTAGATTGGATCGGATTGGTTTCAGTAGGGGCACGGCCTTGCTGCATGGATCTGGGTATCGGCGCTCCTTGTGGTGATGCTCCCATCTGGAGTCGTCACCGTTGAGCTATCCGAAACACAGCAAGTGCGCCACACCATAACACCGCACCCACGACTGGCTCGTGTGGTAGGTGGTAACGCGCACGTGAAGTGCGGCCACCCCGAGCGAAGGACCCGCGCTGGGCAGCGCGCCGTTAAGGCCAACGGCTACGCGCCCTCGCATCGCGCAGACACACCACACGCCGTCAACACGCCAGTACAGCGCATGGATGGTACAGGAAATACCAGACCTGTCCGTAGAGGTAGTCCCCTGAACCGACTACTTTCAATCCTCGTCAGTTCAACGTAGGAAAGGTGGCCGAGAGGTCGAAGGCGCAGCGCCTGGAGAGCGACCCTTTGCACACCGATATTGTCACAAAACATCACACTTTTCCCGACCGAACGCACAATTTGTCACACTTCCCTGCCTCAAAGATCACACTATGTCACAGTCTATCTACTCACCCGTCCACTCACCTTTGGCGGCGAACGTCTCATGCCTGTGATGATCATTCATTGGGCCACCTCGTCAACAGGCAAATACGCATCAGAAGTACGCAAGAGATAACGGTGTTTCCCCCGTGGGCTCACGATGGCATCGCCTGAACCCGGGGGCTGATGACCTGGGCAGGGAACCAGTATCTGTTGTAGCGCCCCACCTTGCTGCTCGTTACCAAAGTCTGGCAGATAGCAGCTCAACTTGACAATACCCATCCACCCGGCCACGAGCATGAGCAACGATATGTTGCGAGCTGGTTTGCACGATCACATCCGGGCTGTTCAGCGAGGGGCGCTGAAGGATATATCGAAGCGAATGCCGTTCGACGGCCTGAGCCCCTTGGAGAGGTTGAAACGCAGCAAGCCATTCACCAGAGACAGGCCGGCGCCAACACCCACCAGCGGATCGGCCGAAAACGCGTCTCCGACATCGACGAATACGACCGGTGCCCAGAACAGTGACCTCGCGACGGCGAAATCGAACTGCGCCGACCAAAACTCGCGCCCAATCCGTGTGCCATGCTCGTAGCCGCGAACGGTAAAAAGCCCGCCGATGCGAAACGCATGCTGCGGTAATGCATCGCCGTATCCGACTCCTGCACGAAGCGTCAGGGTGCCCGTGCGGCGCAACACCGTAAATGGTATGGACGTTGTTCCCCAAACGCGCGTAGACACCACTGAGTCGGTGCCAAGTAGGTCGCCGCCTAAGAGTACCCTCGCCGGCCCCACCGTTATCGGGCGCCTGACGCCCGCCCGGAGAAACGTGCCCTCAGTGATTGCAGGATTGGGCCGGAAGACGCCGGAGCCAAACAGGCCGGGGACAGGAGCGTTTACTTCGGTGCCCATCGAATCATGCCGCTCCACCTGCGCGGTGAACTCGACGTCGCGAAGCAGGCCCGCGTTCCACTGGTAAAAGAACCCGCCACCCAAGGCGAGGTAGTAGTCGGCATCGTCATGGCCCGTGAATATCGCGTTCGTGGAGTTGCCCATACCTTGTCCATCGGTCCACGGCTCGAATTCGACCACCCCACGGTACCCGGTCACATCGAGACGACCACCCGGTCCATCCCTGCGCCACGTGAGTGATCCGGTGGGTCTACGATCGCCTAGCCCGAATCTGGCGCCGGCGTGTACGGTAGTGAAGGCAAATCCCGGTCGTACCTGATAGCCTAATCCGAGCGAGAAGCCTTGTACGCGATTGAACCTGGCGATGTCTGAGAATCTTTCCCAGGCCAGGCCGTACCGGCTTCTTCCCACCCATTCTGCAGGCAACTCCTCTGACAGCTTCGCAAGCGTGATGAGTGATTCCCGAGAATGCCTCTCCTCATCCTGGTCGAGTGAAATTCTGAAATCCGTGTCCCACTCAAAACTCAGGAATGTATCAGCCGGCGGGATCTCTATCTCCCAACGACCGTCGGCCCAAAAACCAGCCCTGAAAAAGCCGTTCCTGGCGCGCTCGTCAGAGTTCTCTGGTTCCTCTCCGCCTTCCCCAACTGCAACTCTAAGGCGGGTGCTAGTTCGTGCTCGCTCACCCTCCTCTATAAGCGAGTCCAATGATGGTAAGGCAAAACGGATTTCCGGGTTGGTATTTACCTGATGATCCCTAAAATCGGAGGTGAAGCGAACCGGAATTGTGGCGTTGAGGAACCAAGGAATCTTGACAGTGAGCGCCAGAAACTGGCGGTGCGGCAACCAATATCGGTTTTCGATGAGAGCGTATTCGATATCCGCTTCCACCCTCGTCAACCGGTCTGCCATCCGGTTGTCTTCACGAGCCTTCGCACTATCCTCGGGAGTATCCCCCTGGGGCGACTCCCACAAGTACTCGCCCACGAACACAAACATAAATCGGACGACATCGCCTGTTTCTTGATCCATCCACATATCGCCCGCGACAAGTGAGGGAGCAAGCTGTTTCGGCTCTACCCGCATCTTCACGACCCGTACGTTCCTGCCGGGAACGTTGATTCGAACGGAATCGGTGATGGCATAGCGATAGTGGTCGATCGCTCCCGTTGCGAGTGGGTGAAGCGCTGCGCGGTTCGGTATCTCAAGCAAGCGAATGTGGTCCCCAAACGCCCGCGGGATGAACCATGGAAGATCGAACCACCATTGCTCCGCAAACTCTCGTACACGCTCGTCCACTTCTTGGGCAACATCGCCGCGCATGCCGGCCACGATTCTGAAAAAGGGTGCCGCCGCGCGAGCGCCGAGCGCCTCCACCTTGAGATCGTTCGGTGCTCGCCAAGTAACTCGTGCCACTGTTTCGTGCACCATGAGAGTGG
>JBDGYW010000790.1:0-5338 GCA_039588935.1 Gemmatimonadota bacterium
TGAAATGGTATGAAACAGATAGTCTTCCGCATGCGCCACCAAATCCGAATCCCCTGCTCCCAAAGCTATCGCTTCGCCGGGTTTCTCATTGAGAGAATCAGATCACATACTTCGCGGACGGCGCCCCGTCCCCCTGGCTGTCTGCATACATACTGCGATAGAGCCCTGACCTCGGTGCTGGCATCATGAGGACAGGCAGACAACCCCGCCCGGCGAAGCACGTCCAGATCATTGACATCGTCACCGACGTACGTGACCTCCTCCCAATCGATACCGCGCTGTTTCAGCAAGTCCTCGACAAACGCTTCCTTGTCTTTGACTCCAAGGTAAACAGAATCAATCTGCAGCTTCCTTGCACGGCTCCGCACGATGGCGGAGTCCTCCGCAGTGATGATAGCCACATCGATGCCCTGCTCGCGGAGCAATCGCATGCCGAGCGCGTCGCGCGTGTTGAATTTCTTCATCAGTTCGCCGGTCTCGGCGTAATACATTCCACCGTCGGTCAAGGTCCCATCGACGTCAACGCAGAAAAGCTTGATGCCCCTGGCGACGCTTGCCGGAACCCCATCCGTCCGCAGCCTCGAACGAAGAACGTGGTCAACATACCTCCAGTCGTCAGGCTCGTCGAGTTCGAAATAGGTTTCCGCCGACATCTCGTATGCGCCGATCCGGCCGGAGAGCCTGGAGCCGCTTTCCAGCAGCCGCCTCCGCGAGGTGACGTACAGGGCTCCGTTTTCCACAAGCTGGCCTTTCCACTCCTGCCGTCTGGGCCGGTGCGAGGGATCGTAGTTTTCTGGCACGACGTTCTCTTTGATTTCCTTCCACAGAAACCGCTTGGTGCGCACGACGGTCAGGAGGCTGTCATAGCCGCCCTCAGTGAACGCTTCGACCGCTCCATCGATATCCGCACTCGTCAAGAGAGGGCTGGTTGCCTGAACCAGAACAACATGGTCGAATTCCTTTCCTTGGGCGAATTCAAGAAGGGCCGATTCGGTGGAAGCCTCGTCAGTCGCGGTTTGCATGTTGCGATCGACGACTTTGACTCGATCGAGAACCATGGCCTCGACGCAGGCACGAATCTCGTCATTCTCAGTCGCGACGCAGACTTCGCTCACGATGCTGCTTCTGGAACAGGCCCGGGCCACCCAGTAGATCAGGGGCTTACCACCGATCAACGCGATGTTCTTGAGCGGGATGCTGCGGCTCCCACCGCGGGCCGGGATGAAGGCAACGATCCTCTTTCTCCTTTTCATGTCATAGTCTCCCGCACAATGACCCGCTCAGCCGGCCAGGCGTCCCCGATACAGCCGCATCATCTGCCCGAGTGCTGTCCAATCAGAGCGACGGAACCGCCAGGTTTCACCAATTCGCAATCCGCTCAACCGTGTGAATGCATAGGTCAGGAACACAGAGCTCACCATATGACCCGCCGCCATGCCGATCGCGGCTCCCATCAATCCATAAACGGGCAGCAGAAGCCACAAAAAGACGAGATTCGTCAGCGCCCCGCCCGCGACGGCGATCGAGGCCTGTCCCGGATGGCCCGTGCCGACGAGATATGGAACAAAAACCTTCGCTGCGCAGCGAACCACGACACCGACTGCTATGATTCGGATCAGCGGCACGATCGGTAGGAATGCAGCTGAGAACAGTATCCGGACCACAGGAGTGGCCAGAACAACCAGAGCCAGCACCAGGATTCCGCACACCAGGAATGCCACTCTCGAACACTGCGCCACCAGGTCCCGACGGCCCCCTTTGTCGGTGGCAATCCGCGGCATGAGAACACTCCCCACTGCGTTGGGGACCATCTCGATCTGGGTCATGAGTTGTGCCGCGAGAGCGAACAGCCCAATCTCGGCCGGGGAGACCAGGAAGGCCAGAATCACCGTGCCGACGTGCATGTTCACCTGATTGCTGATGTTGCCCACGTAGTACCTGCTGCCGAAGCGCACGATCTCCTTCAACCTCCCTATCGAGGGTTTCACCAGGGAGATCCGATAAGCTTTGCGCATGAAGACCAGAATGAGGAGGCTGGAAACGGTGGCCGAAAAGCCCGTAGCCAGGAGGGCGCCGTTGACGCCGAGGTCGAGCCAATTCAAGAAGATAAGAGCCAGCGCGAGTTGGAAAACGGCCTGCGAGATGGAGAATACGGCGAACCATCGGAACTGTCGTATCGAACACAGCAGCTGTAGAAGCAGCGGCGGTATGAACAGGAGAGGAAGCAGGAGCACTGCGAGACGGAAGGACTCAGGCGATGCTTTTGAGAAGAACGACAACTGAAAGAACGCGAGAGCGGTTGCAACCGAGGCTGCCAATAACCACGTGATCAGGCAGCTGACCAGTCCATACGTCACTCCTTCTGAAAGATTCAACTTTCTAGAGGCGACGAAATACTCTAGAGCGATTCTGCTGCTGAAGGAGACGGTCAGCGTGAGGAGTGTCACGAAAAGAATGCATATCGCATAAGATCCACGACCCGCTGGCCCCAGCAGCCATGCCAGACAACTCTGATATCCCATCGCGATCGCCAGAACCCCGGCCCGCGAAAGGAAAGTTAGAGAAGTGTCTTGAATCCCCGACGACATGCGCACCATCGGACCGTATCTAAGCACCCATCCTCTGCCCCGTCTGCAGCTGAGGATCAAGTGATGCGGCTACCGAAAGCCGAAAACACCCCAGCAACTGATTCAGAACTGCGCCATCCGTGACAGGTGGCGAGCTAACTCGAGGCAGATATCTGTTTGCGATCGTATTGAGCCCGAAACCTGATCATAATCCCCGGCGTCGACCTGATCGCCGGATCGTCGCGCGGTAACGAGAGGGAAGGACTCATCCAAGGAACTCAATAGCCCCCGGTTGAGCGGACTATCACACGAACAGGTACTTCCTCTAGTTCATGCAGAATATACAGCCTCCGCCCGGCGTCCGCAAGCCGAAGTAATATAAAGAGATAGCTAGCTGCGCGGTGTTGGTCACTCAGCCGAACGCCCGCACGGTCCCCGCGTAAGGGGTTAAGGCACGGCCACGGATGCGAAACGACTCACCCTAACCACCCAACCCAGGGGAGGGTGTGATTCGAGCCATAGAATCGGGGGAAAACCAGGGGTCCTGTTGACAATTTGCCCGGGATCGTTGGACGATATAATTTTGGATTTGAATGGCCGGATGAGTGGCGGAGCCTGAGCAGGACGCTCGAGGCCGTCCTCGGCTCCTTGGCGGTCAGTTCTTGAGACACTCCCAGCCATCGCCGCAGGAAAAGCGAGCGACGACTCGTGACGCCCTCCCAGACTCCGTAGGACCGCCGCCCACCTGTTTGGTCCTCACCGCCCCATGGCGAACGGTCTGGATCCTCGCGGGCTCGGCGATCCTCCTCGGGCTTCTCGCCCTCTACGTGATCACGCCGATTGGCTGGGACCAATCCGTGTCGATCGCCTCGGCCCGGCTTGCCGACGATCACGGCGCCTTCCATTAGAACGTCGCGCGGTCGTGGCTGTCGCGCGGTTTCGGCTTCCGCTCGGTGGCCGCGACCGTTGCACTCGGGCTGCTGCTCGCGGCAGTCCTGTCGGCCAGGAGCTTTCTCCTCGCGCACGGCATCGGTCGATTCGAGGCGCTCTTCGTGCTTTGCGCCGCCCATCTCGGACTGTCGCACTGAATGGCGTTCCAGCCGGAAGATCTCGCCGCGCTCCTCGCCACGCTCGGGGTGGCCCTGGTCTTGTCCCTGCGGGTCTCGCTCGCGATGCTCGGTGGCGTCGTGCTGGCCCTGACCGTCTCGCTCAAGGGGATCACTGGCCTAGTCGGCCTGAGTTGCCTGCCGGCTATGCCGCTCCTCTGCCCCGGGGGGGCCGCCAGGTCCCGCGTGGTCGCCACCAGTCTGGCGTTGCTCCTGGCCCTGGGTGCGATGGGGGCTATCGCGGTCGTGTGGTTCCCCTCGGAGATCCGGGATCTGTGGGAGATGGCGATGTATAACCGGTCATCCGGCATCGGGCTTCTGGCCCGCATGAAGCAGATGGCAGGCATGCTCGCATCCTGGCCTCACGTTCCGATCCTTGCCGTGGGAGGGCCCGCCTCGGGCGCCGTCGTGATCATTCTCGCCGCGAAGCGAAAGACCGGGCAGCTACTTCTCTTCCTCGTCGCCTGGCTGCTCGCCTTTGCAGGACCTCTCGCGCAAGGCAAGGGCTTCGCCTACCACGCGGCGGGGATGATCCCCCTATTGGCCGGCTCGGTCCTCGCCGTCACCGTGCTGTCGGCCCGAAACAGAGGTCTCCGTCGGCTTGCAGTCGCCCCCTTGTTTCTGGTCGCGGCGTTGGCGGTGCCGGGCATGTTCGGTCAGCCCATGGGCCGCTTTCAGAGGCCTTCCTCCTTCCTGCAGCGGATGGATGAGGTGGCAAGGGACCGCCGGGAATTCCAGGATATGGAGGGCAGGTTCGGCCTGTCCGCAGAACCAACTCTCCTCTACCTGGACTGGGGAATTGCAGCCTATTATTGGGGAACGCCGAGCCATCTGCGGCACTTTATTCCCCTCCCTCTCCAGCGGGACAATCCGGCCATTCAAGATACGGAGCCATACCTCCGTGCGCTGAACGAGGCACTGCAGTACAGCGGCCGGTACGTTGTCGTCGATCCCAAATGGTTTCCGCTGGACCGGCCCGACCTGGCCGGACTGAAGCAGAAGCTCGAGCGCGAGTACGTGGCGGTAGGAGAAACGAACGAGAGCAGTAACCCCGGCGGAAAATCCGTCACTCGTGTTCGCTTGTTGGAGAGGCAAATGCCTGGGGAATGGCCAGGTGCGAGGGGAGGGTCGGACGCGGCGTTTTGAACCTTGCTGAATTCCAGACCGTACCCCTCGAAAACTGTCTCAGGGTGGAATACTTCTCCGTCCCCGGGAATAATGTATTCCGATTTTACCGGCTTGTCTATTAATATCATTTCTCGCTCCCGTCCTGAGATAGCTGCAGAGGGAAAAGCGAGTTGAGTTCGCTCGAGGTGGTTCGAACATTCAAGGTCGTCAGCCACCGCGTCTACGGCTTCCGCAAGGTCGACACCTACATCACCGCCATTTGGCATGGCTGCGGAGACCTCCCCCTCCCTTGATCACTTTTGGGAGACGAGCCCTCAATTTCATTCCACGGAACCGATCAGGCCGATTCGCCTTGTATCCATTCCTCGTCGCCCCTAGCAGCCCGGTGAAAAAGCCAGGATTTCCATCCCAGGCAGATTCTCAGAGACAGACATCCGAACAATGCCATCGACGGAGTGATCCGGCTGGACGGGGGAATGTGGGCGTCGCGCAGATCTCATCGGCTTGCAACAGCCAAGTATGATCGAAACGAAGCAA
>JBDGYW010000791.1:0-3510 GCA_039588935.1 Gemmatimonadota bacterium
ATCATATTTCGGGTGGCGTCGGTGTATTCGGCAGTCTCGTTGCGACTTCGACACGACTGCACGTGGTGGGTGCACTCGACGATCCGCGCGACGGCGTTTACCGGCTCCGAGGCAACGTCCAGGGTGTGGACGTGGATGCTACTCTCACGGTGTATGCCTATCGGTCGACGGATTCCACCGAGCTGTCCGCGTTTCTGGACGGCGACTGGCTCCAGGAGCGGAATGGTGTGTGGGAGCCATGGCAAGTCCAGAGCAGGAGTATCGATGGATATTGGGATGAAGACAGGTTCTTGATGGTCATCTACCAGAAGCGGATTACGTTGTTTCCGCTAAGGGAGACCATGATGCGGCTGGTGTTACGTGGCACTCGGGAGCCCGGCGAGTCATTCGGCGTAGGAGTTGCTGATTCGACGGGCCTCCGTTCGCTTACACTTGGGATGTTGATGGCGACGCAACAACTGGAGCGCTGAAGCTAGCCGTCGGTGATTACCCCGATTGGCGGTTCCAAGCAAGCTTTGTTCGTCACCGTGCTGCCCGGATGGATCGTGAAAGTACGTCTGGTGACGCGTTAAGCCGTGCTCACCTCTCCTTAGTCTTCTTCCTCCATACGACGATCACGCCGCATAGGGTCTCGCGCCCGGTGTCAAATTGGTTTGGCAGAATCGATGGGTGGTTGTAGATCTCGATCGCTTCCACGTCGCTCGGCGTAATGGCACCGTCCGGTCCGTAGTCGCTGGCTTCATCAATGCCGCCCCACCAGATGCCATCTACCCATATCACCGGCACGCAGTCGTGGGCCGGTTCCCCCTGCTGCACTGCACCTACGACTACCTGGCTGAAATCGCGACCGGCCTTGATGCGCAAAGTAAGGTACGACCCTGAACCGCCAAGAACCGCCTCTGTGCGTCTCGAAAACCTGGTCGGGTTGCCGTGGACACTCGTCGCTGCGTTCATATTTGTGCTGGCCGGCAACGGCACAACCTTGACCTCCGGTGTGAAACTGAAGATGTCGGTAAAGAGATCTCCAGTGCGCCGCTCGATGTCCTCGGGGGTGAGGAAGGTTCCTTCCCCACGGGCCATGCGCTGTGTGAATCCCGCTGGCGCACCCGATTCTTGCTCCTCTGGCAGCAGGAGTATGTCAACTCGGGCTTCCTCTCCTTCCGGTACTCGCAGTGGCGGTGTATCCTGAACCGCAAAGCCGGCAGCTCCCACACGAAGGGTGTAAGAGCCATCGTCGGGCGCCACCAACACGAAGCTCCCGTCCGGCTCCGTGAGCGTACCCCGTTGGATTCTACCCTCGTCATCCATCATCACCACTGACGCGTCGGCAATCGGTCCGCCGGTGGCGCCGTCTTTCACGGTGCCGCGGAGGGTCTGCGATTGGAGCGGTGCTGTCAGAATCAGGATTGTCAGGGCGAGGGAGAGGGTCAACATGCGCACCATCGAGATGCGCGAGGTGGTGCCGACGCAGTTCATCGGAGCACCCTCCTTATGCTTTGGCGAATTCAGTCGCGACCGGAACCCATTACTGTGAGAAAATACCCCACAGCGGTCGAATCGTTCAGGTCCAGTATGCAGCGACATCCGTCGGAGCCTAGTGCACCATATTCGAAAACGAGCGGTCGTGCTCGTCATGCCGTAAGTTTATTCTAGGCAAGTCCTTACGAACAGTGGTGTGGTGTGTCGTATATGCATGGTCCAGGTGTCGAGCGTAGAGTACAACGCAGCCCGTGTTTGTGGTAGTCAATTTGCGACTTGCCCGGCTAGAATCCAATCGGAATAGGGAGACAATGGCATGAAGTCAGATGCGGTTCTTTATCTCAGTCGGAAGGATGTTGAAGCGGTCGGCTTGCCGATGTCGGAGATTGTCGAGGCATTGGACACGATGTTCAAGGAGAAGGGGGAGGGGAAGGTCGAGATGCCGCCCAAGCCCGGAATCCATACGCGTGAAGATGCGTTCATACATGCAATGCCTGCGTACATACCGAGTCTGGGCGCGGCAGGGATGAAGTGGGTCTCCGGATATCCAGAGAATCCAGAGATGGGTCTTCCTTACATAAGCGGTCTCCTCATACTGAACCATCACTTCACGGGTATTCCGATCGCCGTCATGGACGCAACGTGGATCACCGGGCAACGTACGGGGGCAGCGACAGCTGTGGCGGCTAAATACCTGGCTCGGGAGGACAGCTCCAGCGTGGGTATCGTGGCGTGCGGCGTGCAAGGCAGGAGCAACCTCGAAGCGCTGTCATGTGTGTTCGACATAGAGAAGGTTAAGGCCTACGATCTTTACCCCGAAGTGGCTGAACGTTATGCAGCCGAAATGTCGGAAAGAGTACAGGTGGAAGTAGAGGTCGTGAAAGATCTGAAAGAAGCGGTTGCCGGTCTGGACATAGTGGTAACGAGTGGCCCGATTCTGAAGAGCCCGGATCCCTTGATCGAATCGGACTGGTTTGCCAAGGGCTCCTTCGCGAGTCCCGTTGATTTCGATTCCTATTGGCGTGGGGACGCACTCAGACAGGTGGACAAGCTCGCAACAGACGACCTGAGTCAGATGGAGTATTATCGCGGCGTCGGATACTTCCAGGACACGCCGAAACCCTATGCCGATCTGGGCGAGATAGCCGCGGGCAAAAAGCCAGGGCGGGAGACAAACGACGAACGCACGATGAGTATCAACCTCGGCCTAGCCCTCGACGACATGGCAACGGCCATTTTGATCTATCGGGAGGCTTTGAGAAAAGGAGTCGGGACTGAGCTTCCTTTGTGATTGCGAGCTGAACCAGGAGCGTTTTGTCAAATGAGTGGCGAGCAACATTGGCAACAGGTATACGACTCGAAGTCTGAAGATCAGGTGAGCTGGTTTCAGGCGAAACCAGAGATGTCCCTCAGGCTCATCGAGAATACCGGCCTTACTCATTCAGCGCGCATCATCGATGTAGGCGGAGGCGCGTCGTGCCTGATCGACAATCTCCTCGACGCCGGTTATTCGCAGCTTGGAGTGTTGGATATTGCGGATGCTGGCATGGCAAAGGCCAAATATCGTCTTGGCGCACGTGCGGATGCAGTGGAGTGGATAGCGAGTGACGTTACGTGCTACCGTGCGGCGAAACCGTGGAACCTATGGCATGACCGTGCGGTGTTTCATTTCCTCGTAGAAGCGAGCGATCGAGAGAAGTATCGACAGGCGCTGGTGTACGCGGTCGTGCCTGGAGGACACGTGGTCATCGCTACATTCGGGCCCGGGGGACCGGAGTTTTGTAGCGGGCTTCCGGTGAAGCGTTATAGCGCAAAAGAGCTGTCCGCGGAATTGGGAAACGCCTTTGCTCTGCGAAAGAACGTGATTGAAGATCATCGCACTCCGTCTGGGGCGGTGCAGCAGTTTCTGTACACTTGGCTCGAGCGCACTAGCTGAATGTGATCAAGTCGTGTCGCCGCGTGAAACACAATCGTAGAGTGAGGCAACATGATCGACGCACACGTACATCTCGATAGGTACGGCGAAGATCT
>JBDGYW010000792.1:0-3492 GCA_039588935.1 Gemmatimonadota bacterium
GCGACTGGTCAGATCCGAGGCAACGATCTCGCCAGTGGCCGCGTCAACCGCAAGGTGCAGCTTGCGCCAGGCCCTGTTCTTCGGTGGCTTCCGCAGATTGCCGACGTGAATCCTGAGACCCGTACTGTCGATGAGCAAGTGGATAGGCCGATGGCTCGCGACCGCACGAAACGGCATCTCACCGAGCGTCTTGCGCCGCCGAGACTGAGTAGTGTGATCCGGAATCGGGATGTTCAATTCGAACTTCTCTGCCAGCGATCGCAAGAAGCCTTCGGTTTGTCGTAGCGGCAGGTGAAAGACCATGCGGATCGTCAGCGCCGCCTCAATCGCGATACTCGCGTAGATGCCTTGGCCGCCAGGTCTGCGGCTGCTAGGTGCACGCTAGGATTTGCTGGCGTCGGAAAACCAGATGGTAAGGTCGCCTCGTCGACGTAGGCCCGCCTCGTACTCAGGCCAATTACGTATCCGGTATTGCGATTTCGCGTACTTGTACTGGTTGCGTTTCGGATACTTCATCGGTGGCGACTCCAGATCGGGGGCATCGCCTCAATGATGCGCCGAAATCCGGAGCCATGCACCAACGCCTCGACGCGTCCTACTTGCCGTAGAGGTCCTCCCAGGTGAACGTGTTATGGGTGTTGAACTAAACCGCTTCGCGGTAGTGAGCTGAGCGGACATCGTTTCTGCTGGTTGATTCCCGACCAGCGATTTCCCAATTGACCATCAAGTAGAGTAGACAGGCTCCTTCACGAGCTGTGGTGTTTCTGTGGGAACATCTCTCTCGCACTCACGAAGGAGCCTGTCATGTCCAAGCTACGCCAGCGGATGATCGAGGATCTCCGCATCCGCAACTACGCCGCGAAGACTATCGATTCCTACATCCGCTATGCTGGTGAATTTGCGAAGTATTTCGGCAAGTCGCCAGACCAGTTGGGAATCGAGCATATCCGTGATTATCAAGTCTTTCTGGTCGAGACCAAGAAGGCGTCGTGGGCCGTTTTCAATCAGACGGTGTGCGCGCTTCGATTTCTCTACAAGGTGACCATGGGACGTTCGGAGATCATCGAGCACATCCCGTTTCCGAAACAAGAGAAAAAACTCCCGGTGATTCTCAGCACCGAAGAGCTGGCGCGTTTGTTCAGCGCTGTCACCAACCTGAAACACCGCACTGCTCTAATGACGATGTACGCTGCGGGCTTGAGACTCTCTGAGGCTTTGGGGTTGTGGCTGAGCGATATCGACAGTAGCCGCATGCTCGTACGTGTGCGGCAGGGCAAGGGTAGAAAAGACCGCGACGTCGTGCTCAGCCCCTCGCTCCTCACCGCCATGAGAAACTACTGGAGAGTTTACCGGCCCACTAAGTGGTTCTTTCCTGGCAAGTATCCCGACAAACCCCTCTCCAAGACCACAATTCAACGAGCCTGTGCACGGGCCGCCCGAAAAGCGGGCATCGCAAAACCGGTCAAAACTCACACCATGCGCCATTGCTTCGCCACCCATCTGCTGGAGGCCGGTACCGATCTGCGCACCATCCAGCTCTTGCTCGGTCATGCGAACCTGCAGACCACCGCCGTTTACCTCCATGTGGCAACCAACACGCTTCAGTCGACGAAACGCACCCGCGACCTGCTGGAACTCGCAGCCAAAGGTACGACGCCGTCGTGAACCGGCATCGGCCCGAGGTGGCCGATGTCTTCGCAAGCTACGGATCCAAGTACCAAGCGGCGTACGGTACTTCAGCTGTGCAGCGACGGATCCTGCGTGACCTTGCGGTCTGTCGCAGTGCAACACTTGGCGGTCACAAGAAACAGTGCGAGCGGTGTGGACACGAAGAGATATCCTACAACTCGTGCCGCAACCGCCACTGCCCCAAGTGTCAGGCGGCCTCAAGGACACAATGGTTAGAGGCGAAGGCGGAAGACCTTCTCAATGTGCCGTACTTCCACGTGGTCTTTACGCTTCCGAGCGCAATCGGCCCACTAGCACTACAGAACAAGCGAGTGGTATACGGGGTGCTGTTCCGTGCGGTCTCTGAGACCCTGAGCACCATTGCCAGGGACCCCAAACACCTTGGAGCGAACATCGGTTTCCTCACCGTACTCCACACGTGGGGGCAAAATCTTCACCATCACCCGCACATCCACTGCGTGGTACCTGGTGGGGGCATTGCTCTGGATGACAGCCACTGGGTGGCATGTCGAGAAAACTTCTTCTTGCCGGTACGAGTGCTGAGTCAGCTCTTCCGCCACAAATTCCTCGCCCATTTGAGAGATGCCTTCGACTGCGGGAGCCTACGCTTTCATGGGAAGCTCGAAGAACTGGCCGAACGCAAGAGCTGGTGCACGCTGCTTGCGAAGCTGGGAAGCAGTGACTGGGTGGTCTATGCCAAACCGCCGTTTGGAGGACCGACACAGGTCTTGAAGTACCTGGCTCGTTACACCCATCGCGTAGCCATCTCCAACCAACGGCTGGTCTCGCTTGAGAATGGCAAGGTGACGTTTCGCTGGAAAGACTACGCCCAAGGAAACCGCAGCCGCACAATGACGCTTGATGCAGCGGAATTCATTCGCCGGTTTCTCCTCCACAGTCTACCCAAGGGATTCCAGCGAATTCGTCAGTACGGATTCCTCGCCAACCGCGTGCGTGAGGAAAAACTGTCGTTATGTCGAGAGTGGCTGAGTGACGATCACAAAGGTGCCATGCCCCGCGAGGTGGTCGCTATTGAGAACACAGGGATTGACGTCGAGCCATGCAAGGAAACCACGGTAACTGAGAGAGCGTGTTCTGCTTGTCAAAAGGGCCGCATGGTTTTCGTGGAACTCATCCGACCCAGCGGCTCGTGCTGCGACCAACGCTTGTCGTCACCACCGTTCGACACATCGTAGGAAAATCCATGCGCGCCCATCAATCGATACAAGAGCAAACACCAAACAGGTCGCGGCAGTGGTCTGCTCAAAATCCCATCGCTCGTGACTGCCACACCCAACAACAACACTGTCGACAACACCAAACCGGCAAACACACCCTGACCCACTTCACCATTCCTCGGCGCCGCTATTCGTCCCACTCTCCAAACACACCACCCACACTCAGGCGCCGGAAACAATCCCCATAGCACACCGCGGTTCAGTCCAACAGATTGTATCCAGAATGCTCCGGCCTCGTAGGCTAATCTACTTCCGTCGCGCTCATCGACCGACTCAGGAAGGCTGTCACATCAGGTGAGCACTCCGGATACAATCCTATTCGTTAGGCGGCGATCTCGGGGAAGAGGACGCCGCGGCCGTGTGGGTAGTCGAGCCAATCGCACAGTTCATCGCGACAGTGGTTGTTGAAAGGGCGGTCGGGCGTGCGCGCGAAGAGCGACATGTACCGCGGCTCTCGGTAATCCCACGGCTGGACGGTGTTGCGGTAGGTCTGTCGCTGAGCTTTTAGGGCCTCTACAAAAACGCCCGCCTCGGCCTTTACGAAATGGTTGAGGCGGCACTCCCC
>JBDGYW010000793.1:0-3491 GCA_039588935.1 Gemmatimonadota bacterium
GTGCGGCCGATCACGAGACTCTTCTTCACCCGCACGTTGAAGTCGTACACCGCATGATTCCGTTCACTGTTGCGCGACACCGTCTTGAACCCTCTGTCAGGCTGTCCGTCTTCGTCGAGGAAGTCTTCCACGAACCCGAAGCGAGTGCGGAACTGGGCGTAGTCGACATTGTCGAGCGCAAAGAAACGGGACACAACCGAGTACGGGAGGCCTGAAGACCAGGATGCCACGATCCCCAGCTGCCAATCTCGCGGCAGAAAGGATGTGGTGTTCAGCTTGACGACGTGCCGCTGATCGAAATCGAGCGGCCCGAACTCCGATTCGACTGTGGACGGATCGTTTCCGAGACGCGCCTGAAAATCCTCCGCCGCACCAACAGCTCGCGAATACGTGTAGGACATCTGCATCTGCCACCTTCGCGACAGACGCTTGAGGAGTTCCACTTCGAGTGCCTTGTAGCGTGCCTCGTTGAAGTTTCCGATCCGAAGCACCTGGTTGAAAAACGGGTTATTGATGAACAGATCGGGACGCCCATCCGGCGCACGCTGGCGCGCACCACCGGCCGGCACATTCGGGTCCTCATTCAATATCCCGAACGAGTCGGCAAGCCGCCCACTGATCGAATCAACTCGCACTTCGTGATTAACATCGATGTCCTGCAACTGATCGCGGAAGTGCCGATCGATGTAGCGAATCGAGAACGCAACTTCCGGGGCTATTTCGCGCTCGAACCCAATCGTGAACTCATCGCTAAACGGCGTCTGAAGTGAGCGATCGACTTGTGTAACCGATGGCGGCGCCTTCGAGATGAGCTCTCCGATATTGTGCGTCGACTCTCCACTTGTGACCTGACCTTCGGCATCCTGATGGACGTTGATACCAGATCGGTCAAAGACATAGTAGCGTTGTAGACGTTCGACACCTTGCTCGCCGACGACAGTGGTCTGAAAGAGCTTGTCGTAATAGCGTCCCCAGGTGGCGAAGGCTTTAGTGCGGCCATCCGACCAGGGATCCCAGGACACTGAGAGGCGTGGCGCGAGGTTGTTGTTTGTGATCGAGAATGTCTCTGGCTGTTGAACGCGGATCCCGAGGGCTGCCAGGCGTTCGGGATTCACTTCGCCATCCTGGAAGATGTCGGGGTAGAGAGACCCAAGTTCATTCAGGGTGAATTGCAGGCCACTTCTATGTCTCGTAAGACGACCGATGGCGGCCAGGCGCAACGTATCGACGAGCGGCCCCGTTCCCTGACTCGAACCGGCACTCGTCTCCGCAAACAGCGGATCGGTTAGGAAGCCGAAACTCTTGATACCGTCTCCATTCCCCAGCAGTGCACCGCTTCCGGTTGATTCACTGCCTGCAAGAGCGTTGAGGCGATCGAAGCGTGTACGCTCTGCACCCGGCTCGAAGAACGAATACCCTGAGGAATGTGCTAGCTCGCGGTCGAAGCGGACGCCCAATCCAAGGCTTACGTTGGGACGCGGCTTATAGGTATTCTGTGCGTAGAGCCCAATCGTGTTGCCGGTCGTTCCCTGATCGAGCGAACGCTCCAGTGGTAGCAGGGCTACAATGCGCGCATCGTCCGGGGCAATACACGGCTCCTCCTCGTAAGGATTGCAGTGGAACACGAGGTTAGGATTCAGGAACTTCTCGAGGTTACGCCCTCGGTTGTAGTCTGGCACCATGGGCGCGACGATGCCCACGGCATTTGTCTGGCGGTCAAAAGCCTCGCGCTCGAAGACATAGCCGATCTTCAGATCATGAGTTCCGTGGAACTCAGGCACAAATAGGCTGAGATCTTGGCGGAGGGTGAATCTCCGCCGAGTGTCATCAAATGTTTCGAAGAATGGTCCACTCACGACCCCCGTGAGTTGGTCGATCGTGTAATCGCGGTCGGCTGGGACAGGACTCAGGCGTCCGTAGGGGTACAGTTCCGTCATGCCGAACAACGGTGTGCCAAATCTCCTGTCGCGAACCAACTGCTGCGGGAATGGCCGGTCATCGAGCACCCTGTTGCCATTGCGATCCTCTGTCCCGAGATCGAGTCGTCCATCGTCGTCATAGTCCTCACCGTCGTCCAGGCGGCCATTGCGACATCTCGGATCTAGGGGGTTGTAGCAGAATCGCAAGTCCTCGTTGACCCGGTCGAGGAATCCGTCGCAGTCAATGTCTTCCCTGAGGATGCCCTCGCATCCCCCGGGAGGGGTTAACCGCAGGTCTCCGTCGCCGCCGGGGTGGAACGGCCATTCGAACTCCGAGCGAATCCCGTCTTCATCGAGAGTGATGAGTGTCGGATTCCCATAGCACTTCCCTTTCGTGATAATCAGGTTACCCTCCACATCCGGACAGAGTTTCCACTCCTGTTCATCGAGCTTGCCGTTCACTTCGAGTGTGTCCTCCCACACATCATAGGCCCCGTCACCGTCATAATCTTCACCAGGGTCCCGCTCCGACGCTTCGAAGAACCCGTTCGAGTTCAGGTCGCGATAGAGAAATCCGTTGCCATTCACGTCCGGTCCCAGGTTCGGTGCGCGGTCCGGATTGCCGTCGAAATGGGCGATGGTAGTCTCCAACGCGACAGTCGGGCTCAGAATCGCTATATCTTTGAGGGAAAGCAGCAGGCCACCTTGCTTCACAGTGAACCCCGTCTCGCTGCGTGTGAAGCTGTTCAATCCCTGATTCAAGAACTCTTGCGGGTCGTGATTCACCAAGAACGCTAATCGATTGTTCTGGTTCACCTGCCAGGTCGCCTTGGCGAAATTCCGGTGCTCGCGAACTCCAGTCACGAATGCCGCGCTCACCGCGTTCACCGGCGTCTCGACCTGAATGTACTCGAGTGCCACGAAGAACCATGCCCTGTCTTTGACGATTGGGCCACTGACCGACAGGAATGGCATGAAATCGTTGAACTCGAGTTTTCTCAGTCCTCGCTCTCCGAGGCCCGCATGCAATTGAGGATCACTGATCCCCGCCCCATCCCCATCGAGCGCCGATCCGCGCCAGAACATCTTGAAAGTCCCCTCGAAGTCGTTTCCTCCCGACTTGGTGATGATGTTGGCAAATCCTCCCTGCGCCCGTCCAAACTCGGCCGTCGCCCCCGATGTCTTGACCTCGATCTCCTGGATCGATTCGATGTTGAGCTGTGCCCCGAGCTTGCCGGTGAGCGGATCGGTGGTCGAGATGCCGTCGACCAGGGTGCCGACGTCGGTGTCCCGGGCGCCATGAATGTTCGGATTGCCGTCGCCGTCGACATCACTCACTCCCGGCGCCAGTTTGAGTACGTCCTGGTAGTTGCGGCCCAGAATCGGCAGGGCGTCGACAAACTCAGAGGAGAAGCGTGTCTCAGTAGTTGTGTTCGCGAGGTCGATTACATCGGCCCTAGCGTGGACTCGTACGTCCTCACGAAGATTCGATTCAGGCTGCATGATGATTGTGAGGGAGGCTGTATGACCTGAGATGACTTCTACGTCCGAGAATATGACTATGGCGAGATC
>JBDGYW010000794.1:0-3487 GCA_039588935.1 Gemmatimonadota bacterium
ACCACAGGTTGCCATCCCCCAGCGGAGAACGCCATACTTTGGTCGACCTGATCGTCAGGATGTATGTCAGTCGGATTGAACGGAAATCGGCAGGGGACGCCATACCCCCATGATGCCTATCGCGTAGAGCTGATCCAGGGCCCGATCATAGGCTGGACGCAATGCGTGGTACGCCGACTGGAGACTGCCACGATCAGAGTCAATGGCTGTTCTTTTCAAACAGGCGCTCCCTGCTGAGCGGGCTATAGCTGGACGATTCATCACTAGTTATAAGTATAGTAGAGAACGTTGCGTTCTATTTGCGCAGACGGGCTCGTAACATCGCGCGTGCGGAAGAACGCGAACCCCGCGCCGTGTACGTCTGCGGTAAGAGCGTGAATGTCAGGCCCGCCCGCACCTACCGCAGAATCGCACGACGCGATCACGGTTACGGTCTGGTAAGAGCGACTACTGAACGTTTTGGGAGTGGACGGGCTCGATTACCTGGCATGACGGTCTCCTACACGGAACGTACCCCACACATCCAGCGCCCAACGAAGGACCCGTCCTCTTCTGAGCAGGAATTCATCCTCTCTGGCGTCGATGATTGTGTGTTCTGCCACTGGAGTAAAGTGGGGAAGGGATCTCCCAAACAAACGATCCCTGACCTGCAGGGGCTCGTGACCATGACCGGGCTGGGGCTCGTCGCGAAGCGTACGCGGCTCGGCGTAGCCGAGCCGTAAGCGTTCACCCAGGACCTGCGGATTAAAAGCTCATCAACAGGGTGGTACTGGTGTACACGAACGTACACTCCTGACAGAGAATCGGGTGTCCACACGCACCTGTTTGTGTCACTGAGTGACATTGGTGTACAGGGGTCCGGGGCACAGTGGGGGCACAGTCACCGTCTCACCACACCCTCCAGCCTCTGGTCAACGTGTGGTCGGAGCCGTATTCTAATGGCCGAGTCTGACCTTGGAGCCAACCAACGTGCCCGATGTCTTTGACCGCCTGAAAGCCGCATTGTCCGACCGCTACACCATCGAGCGGGAACTCGGCGCTGGCGGCATCGGCGCGCCCGACGACACAGTGGTACACGGAAACGGCGCCAGGAAACCCACCAACGGGTAACCGACTCCTGGCAGGTCCGTGTCAGAGGTCTGATCGAAGTCCGCACCTCTCAAAGTGAAGGCGTTGGCATCCGCGAACGGTCAGTGCACGTGCTTTGCCGCTTTGCCAGAAGCTCTCCGACCGCCGTTTTCCCTCCCCGAATACGTCCACACAAACGACGATGACGTTATTTGAGTCGAATGCGAAGAAGGTAGTTGTCCGCGGTCATGTAGAGCGTTGTACCATCCCGGTCGAAGGCGCAGTTGGCGGTTGCGTGTGTCGTCAGGATGGTTCCCAGATGGCGACCGTCGGGGGAGAACACGAGGACACCGCCGGGCCCGGTGGCAAACAGATTGCCGGCCTCGTCCACCTTGAGACCATCGGGGAGACCCGGACGCTCGGCTGCCAACTCGGACGCGTCGAAGAAGACGCGGCCGTTGTCGATCCTGCCGGAGGGTAAAAGATCGTAAGCCATCCAGATGGCACGCTCCGGATCGGAGTTGGCGACGTAGAGTGTCTCCTGGTCGGGCGACAGTCCGATGCCGTTCGGGCGCGACAGCTCGTCCGTCAGCAGAGTGACCTCACCGTCGACTCCGAGACGGTAGACACCATTGAACGTTGTCTCCTTGGTCGGGTCGCCGGGCCCCTCGGGCAACCCGTACGGCGGATCGGTGAAGAAGAGCGTTCCGCGACTGTCGAAGACAGCGTCGTTCGGACTGCTGAATCGCTTGCCGTCGTAGTGTTCGGCGAGAGTCGTGAAGATGGGTTCGGGAGTCGTCAAATCAGCGTCCAGACGAGCAACCCGGCGGTCGCCGTGCTGGCACAGGACGAGCCGACCCTCGCGATCGAGCAAAAGGCCGTTCGAGCCCGGCTCTCCGCCCCGCCAGGCATCGCCCGTGTATCCGGACGGCTCCAGCCACACCTGAAGGTCCTCGCCCTCCTTCCATCGATAGATCCTGTTCGTCGGAACGTCCGAGACCAGGAGGTATCCTCCATCCTCGATCCACACCGGGCCTTCCGACCAATCGAAGCCCTCGGCCAGGATCTCGATGACCGCGTCCGAAGGGATCAGAGAGTCGATAGCCGGGTCCAGTCGCTGGATTGTGCCGATTGTTTGTGGGGGTGCCTCGACGGAGGCCGAGAGCTGCCCACTGCCTGCAGCGTTGTCGGTAGATCGGTCACCGAAACACGCGGCATGCAGCAGCAGGATTATTATCCGCGTGCGAAACATGTCGCCTCCAATCATCCCAATCCGGTTCCTATCTGTAGCCGATTGCCACCCCGAAAGACGGCCTTCGCGGATCGCTAAATCATTGGTCCGATTAGCTCGATCAGATTCCCGTCGGGATCGCGCACGACTATCAGGTACGCACCCGAGGGATCCTCTCCGATCAGAACCGGTCCGTCCGCGACCGGTGCGCTGCCAGCGGCTCTCAGCCGTGTCAGCGTCGCGTTCATGTCCTCGATGTAGATCGTCAGGTAGCGGAAGCCGAGCTGCGAGTGGACGTAGGCGTTGTCGCTTTCCTTGGCCTCGACGTCCGGCACCTGCATCAGCTTGACCTTCGTCGCCGACTCGCCCTCGCCGAGGACGAACACGCGCACCGTGAGGGGCTGCTCATCGGTTAGTCCGGCGGCCGTGCCGAATTCGGCGGACACGTCGAAACCGTCCACTTCCGTGAAGCCGATCACGTTTGCGTAGAAGTCGGCCGATGCCTCGATATCGCTCACGTGCACCCCCACGTCGATCGTCGTGCGGGGGAAGTCGAAAGGCGCGGCAGTTCGTTTGGCGGATACTACGGTAACCACGGGTAGGAGCACTGCGACGGAGAGTATCGTGCGCATGGAAAACCTCTCTGGAATCGAGTTGCGGGAACTTAAGTCCAGTCCGCTACAATATCGCGAACCGCACGACTGGCTGCCACCCGCTAGTGTCGGCGTAGGGGGCGCTGCTCCCGATCTGAGCCTGGCACCCGATGGAACGTACCACACAGACTGCGAAAGCTACGCGACTGCTTTCGGAGAGAGAGAACGCCCAACACCCACCAAATAACCTCCAACGCTCAACTGAATCACTTGGACGTTGGATGTTGGATGTTCGACGTTGGAGTTCGAATGACCGCGCTGCGTTCCGTCGCGTAGCGCACGCGACTCGGCTACGCCGAGCCGTAAGCGTCCACCCAGGACCTACGGATTAAAAGCTCATTGACAGGGCGGTACTGGTGTACACGTACGTACACTCCTGACGCGGAAACGGGGGTCTGCGGCCCTCATTGAGCACCCGTTTGTGACACTGGGTGACATTCGTGTACATGGGTCCGGGGCACAGTAGGGGCACAGTCTCCGGATGGGCGCATCCCTCCGACTCTGGCCAACGCGTTGTCTTAGCCGTATTCTAGTG
>JBDGYW010000795.1:0-3486 GCA_039588935.1 Gemmatimonadota bacterium
TAGACACCACTGACAACGCGACTCTGTACACAGAATCACAGTATCTGGGATTGTCTCGAATCGATCTCGCGAGCGGCGCCCGTACATGGATACGGCCCGACAATGCACGTGGAGCCATTGGCGCGAGACGAAATTGGGACGCTTGGGGCCCCGGGACTCCGGAACCGGAGCTCGGCAACGCAATGGCGCCGGCAAACTGGGACGGTCCGTTCTGGATCTCCGTTCACGACAACAACACCCTGTACGCCGGTACGAATCAGATCTGGAAGAGTACCGATCGCGGTAACACCTGGACGTCATTGGGCGATCTGACTACCGGAGTAAATCGCCGCGAACTCACGATCATGGGGCAGCGCCCGCACGACTCGACGCTGTCGTTGGATGACGGTATTCCGTACTATCCCACGCTAACGGCCATCGCCGAGTCACCGTTCGTTGCGGGGCTGCTGTACGCGGGTACGGACGACGGCAACCTTCAGGTTTCAGAAGACGACGGGCAGAGCTGGCAGAATATCGTGGACCGTGTTCCCGGGCTGCCGCGGTCAACATGGATATCGAACATCGAACCTTCACGGCATGACCCGAACACCGTCTACTTCACGACCAACAACTATCGAAACGACGATTACAGCAACTACGTGTACAAGTCCACCGACCGCGGACAGAGTTGGGTGTCGGTCACAGGCGATTTGCCCGCCAACCGTGTCGCACGCACGATCCGCGAAGACACGAGAAATCCCAGTGTCTTATACCTCGGCACCGAATTGGGACTGTTCTATTCGAACGATGGCGGAGGACACTGGGTCGAAATGCGCGGCGACATGCCGACAATGGCGTTCAACGACTTGGTCATCCACCCACGTGACAACGATCTCGTACTCGGCACGCACAGTCGGGGCATTTGGATCCTCGACAACATCAACATGCTGCAAGAGCTCACACCAGAAGTTGTTGCGTCAGACGCGTTCCTGTTCACTTTCGAACCCGCGGAGATGATTCGCTACGACCGAGATGGTGGCCACACCGGCGATATGTACTTCCGCGGAGAGAACCCACCTGCAGGTGCGACTATTGATTACTATCTGCGCGAGCCTTCTAGCGCTGACGCAGTGAGTATCGCGATACTCGATTCATCAGGGTCAGAGATAACAGAATTTGAAGCCGACGCCAACCCCGGTTTGAACCGTGTGATTTGGGATCTCCATTCAGCAAACATCGGCCCAGCAATGGCGAACAACAGCGGAAACCGTGGTCCTTCAGGACCTTGGGTCCTTCCAGGTGAGTACACTGTCCGCCTTTCGGTGGCAGGTAGAGCGTACGAACATCAGCTTCAGGTCAAGGACGATCCGCGAATCACAGTCTCGGGCGCAGTGCGTACTGAGTGGCACAACGCAGTTACCGAACTGGCTGGGACCATCAGTTCTTACCTACTGTCCGTCGACAGTGTCGCCCAAGTTAGAAGACAACTCGACGAGATGGAGGAGTGCGACGAGGCAAGGCACACGAACCTCATAAGAAATCTCGAAGAACTCGAGCCACTGATGAACGAGCTGCGTAGCCGCTTAACGAGGTTGTATGGACAGGTCTCCGGCTCGCCGGCCCCGTTCACGGCCGATCAGCGAGCGCAGCAAGCCTATTTCGAAGATTGGGTACAGCGATTAGCGCCGCAGATGCGTGTTGTGATTGATGCTGAGATAGAGGGATGTGACTGAGTATATGGAGAGGTGGGAGGTGCGGGAGTGTTTACTGCGACTCCCTTCCCTCCCTCTCCTATCCCTTTGCTTCCCTATTACCTATGGCTGCCCTAATAACAGCGGCACCTTCACCAGCCCGCCTCGTGTGGACATCACATGCACGGTTCCTTCGACACCCGACACTCCGTAAGTCCGGACCTCAAAGGTGACTGACTTTTGCTCGCCCGGCTCTGTCCATCCCGCTGAAATGATCTTGTTCCGCCTCGACGGCGTCACGATCCTGAGCTTCGGCGAGTCACCATCAGTGAGCGAGTCCGCGAATTCGAGCCGTACCCGATCTTCCTGAACGATTTTCACAAGCTGTGCCTGACGCAGGGCCGTTGGAAGTAGTCCGCTGTTGGTCCAGCTAACTGTGACCTCGTAATTGGTACTGTCGTCACCGCGGTGAACCCGAACTCTCGTGTCGACATCGTCGATCAGCGGCAGCTGCTTTGACATCTCGAGGTTGAACAGCGCTTGCTTACTGATGCCATCCTCGAGAACATGGGTCGGACCGTTTTGTGAGAAGAACTTGGGATGGAAGCCGCCAATCTCAACGTCGCCGAGCACGGGGTGAAGAAGCGGTTCCCACTCGCGGAACCCATTTCCGCCGTTGCCCTGGTCGTCCCAAGTCAGCGCATCCAACTGGTCGCGGAGTCCATCGTTGTTGTAGTCCTCCATGGCTCCACCATTCCATAGCTCGTCGCCATACCAGATTGCTCCGTAATACCAATATCCGAAATCTGGACTGTGCCCAAACAACGGTCCTGGACTCGCCGAGTCACCAGTAAAAGGATTTACGGGAACGCGCATCCTGTACGTGTAGTACACGTCTCCCGCCCAGGGATATCCGGTGATACCCATGCCAAGCGTGTCGAACTTGATGTAATAAGCTAGGTCCTCTGGGTACATCCGCTCCGAGCTCCTGGAAGTCGAAGGCGGACGTAAGTGCATCGGCACTCTCGTGTCCATCGAGTTGACTACGGAAACGTTTGGATTTGTCAGCAAAAACAGCACGGTTGCACGTGTCTCGTTCTCGCTCAGGGGAAAGGCACCGGCACCGCCCTGCGTAAAGCCCCGGCGCGTTTTGTCGCCACCGGTGTCCGGGCGCCAGTTCTCCGGGTAATTGCGGTGCAGGTCCAGTCCGCCTATGCCATCTTCGTTGTACCTGCCGTCGCCGTCGTCATCGAGTCCCTCCGAGATGACCAACCACTCTCCCTCTTCGCCTTCACGGATGCGCCGCATCAACCGGCCGGAAGGATCACGATCGTCCACGACGAAATCCGCTTCGTCATCAGTCCCAGGGCGTGGGCGGTACCGGATTTGGTGGATCACGCCGTCTCCGTCCAAGTCGTTTGGAGAGTCTTCATCCAGCAAGCCGTCGCGGTCGTTGTCGTGAGGTCGAACAGTACTTCGGTTCGCCTGCGCGGTGTGCAAATACATGTTTGAGCCGTCGGGGTTGTTCTCCGGTCTCACATACATGGCTCGAGTATTCAAGAACTCGGTGATCTCCTCATCCTGTCCGTAACTCTCGAGAAGGTGCTTGATGAGCCAGAGTGCCGACTCACTGCTCGTCACCTCTCCGCTGTGACGCCCGCCTTCGAAATACGCGGCAGGCTTGTCCACGGCTGCACCGGTCTCTTTGTTGGTGAGCGTCACCTGCAAAATCGGCCGGCCCTCAAAACTCTTGGCTACCTCATATAGGTCGATGAGGTTGGGATACTGCTCGGCCCAACGCTCCAGCCACTCGTAC
>JBDGYW010000796.1:0-3475 GCA_039588935.1 Gemmatimonadota bacterium
CAGCAACAGCATCTGATCCGGTTCGTAGGGGCGGAAGGTTTTCATGGTCCCGTATTATCCGAGACCCGGTCACACCTTGCAATCAGAAACGATTACTCGGACAGACTCCTAGGGCAAGCCTGGAAGAGGAGTGTACAAATAGGGTTTTTCGCAGACACCCTCTCTTCCGGGCCACACCTTCAGCGCCGACGCCCACAGCCTGACGATCACGCCCGGCCCCAGCCCCATCACGCTTGAGCGCTCAGACTTGGAGCGCCTCGGCCTGGCCATCCGTGACGACTACCAGATACCGCTATCCGATGAGGAGGACGGTGGGCAGCTGGTGGCGGGCATCCTGTCGGCACTGACGGAGGCCCTGAGCCGCTGCGAGGGCCAGAAGCACGCTTGGACCCGGCGCAACCTCAGGCGGGCGATGGTGCTGATCGGGGGGCTGGATGAGAAGGTGGTGCAGGAAATAGTGGAGCAGGAGGGTGTCTGACAAGAAGTGGGGCGGCAGAAAAAAGGGCTACTATTCCTGGCTGACTCGAGAAAAGGTAAAGGCAGTCCGCGCGCTCCTCAAAAGCGGCGTCAGGAAGGCGGAAATTGCATGGGCGTCGGGTGATTAACATATGGAAACGCCGGCGGACACTCTTCTGAAAACAGTGGGGGCGAGGCCAGCGAAACACGACCTCGCCCCCATCAGACATACTCTCAGCTAATCAGTCGTTGCCATCGCAGAGGTTCGGGTCCCCAACCTCCGGCCCTTCAGTGACTCCGTCTCCGCAGCAGTGCCGCCCGCCCGGAGGGCCAGTATGTACTTCCGGGCAATCATTCTCGCAGGTGTCGCAGTCTTCCGGCGCTGAGCACGTCCCGTTCTCCGTGCAAGGATCGCACGCGTCGCCGAGGCCATCGCTGTCTGAATCCGTCTGGCTCTCGTTGTCATCGTTGTCGCAATTGTCGCAGGCGTCGCCGTGACTATCGCTATCGCTGTTGGTCTGGTTCTCGTTGTCATCGTTGTCGCAATTGTCACAGGCGTCGCCATGACTGTCGCTATCGCTGTTGGTCTGGTTTTCATTTGTATCGTTGTCGCAATTGTCGCAGGCGTTACCGAGTGAATCACCGTCATCGTTTTCCTGACCGGCGTTCGGCGTCGTCGGACAGTTGTCGGTAGGACACTGGTTGAGCAGGAAGAATGGGTCCCCGGCCCCGTCGCCGTCCGAATCAGTGCAGTCGTCACACTTATCACCCACTCCGTCGCTGTCTGTATCTACCTGGCTTGGGTTGAAATCGAGGGGGCAATTATCACTGGAATCATTGGTCCCATCGTTGTCGTCGTCGACGTCGCACACATCCCCGATATCATCGCTATCTGTGTCCAGCTGGTTCTCGTTGGTATCGTCGAGACAGTTGTCGCAAGCGTCGCCGTGGCTATCGCTGTCGATGTTGGACTGGTTCTCGTTGTCATCGTTGGGGCAGTTGTCGCAAGCGTCGCCGTGGCTATCGCTGTCGCTGTTGGTCGGGGTCTCATTGGTATCGTTGTCGCAATTGTCACAGGCGTCGCCGAGGCTATCGCTATCGCTGTTGGTCTGGCTGGCGTTTGAGACGAGTCGGCAGTTATCAGTGACGTCAAGAACACTGTCGTTATCGTCATCGTCGTCACAGATATTACCGATTGTGTCTTGATCGGTGTCGAGCGCCTCTGAATCCAGGATTGTGATGATCTTGAGTAGGTCCACGTACACTTCAGATGGTGATGTATCGCCTCCGCCGGAGTCCTTGAGCAGAATGTGGACTTCCCTTTGATCCTGGGTGGTAGTAATCGCAATGGCGGGGTCCGGGTGGATCTGCGAGGCGCTGTCAATGTCGGCACCTGTGATGTCCGTGAAGAACTCTCCTGTATCACAGTTCTTCTCATTAAAGTTGTTGCAAGTGTCCGCATCCTCACGAATACAATTACAGGTCAGGAACTCGAAATCCTCCCCATCCCTATATCCGGCGAAGTCAAGACATTGATCCCCCGCCTTCACGTTCGTGAACTTCCACTGGTACTCCATTCTGTGGTGGGTACTGTCACAAAAGGGATAGGGTAATTCAGCGAGGCACTGTTCATCGGTATCTATGGCGAACGTCTCATCGATCGTGTCATCAGTGTCACAGATCTTGCCGAAGACGCATGATGCAGGGCACGGGTCCACCCCACACGTGATGCAACTCATGCCGCAGGTTCCAAACGTACAGCTTTGAGGGGGGCAGTAGCGGTCTCCGGCTGGTGGAGCGACAATGTTACCGGAGCTAGCGAGCGTTACGCAGATCGGGTACCCATTTGGATTGTCACAATCAATCGTGGCGGCGGCAGGTACTCCAAGGATGAGGAACACGACGATCCCGACAGTGACTATGAGTGCGCTTCGCATGGCTAACCTCCTTTTCAATAGCTCGATCTGGGATTGAATGCCTGCTGGTAGGTGCCCAGTGGCCATCTCGCAGCGCTTCCATCGTAGTGAGGAGTTTTGATGCACTCGGATGTGGCATCATGCATGCCAAGCGAGTCGGTCGAATCCGCGCGTGCCATAACGGTCATAGCATTGAGTGGATTAGGAAGCGGGAAAGGAAGGACAGCACGATGATGGTGGCCAGCACCTCGAAGACGACGTCCCACTTGAGTACAACAAGATTGGGATCCACCAGATCTGCATTCTGGGGAAGAAACGGCATTCCACGCATGGCGTATTCCTCCCGAGCCGGCTGAAGCGAATCGGAACTTGTACACCTAGTGCCCTGGTTCTTCTACTTCCAGGTCGTCTATCAGGACGGGGAGCTTACGGCCGACTTTGTCCGATCCGCCCCGATGATCTGCGAGCACCTGGAGGTCACGGCCAATGCACACTTATGGTGCTTGGATACCACATAGCACCCCCGATTTCAATTAGCTGTTTCGGCCATCGTTACTTGTCTGTTTCGGCCTTCTGATGCAGTCAGGGACCGACGATACTAGCCGGGCGTTTCGCCAACAAATCGCCTGAATTTCCGGGTCATCGTGGGAAGGTCAGGGAAGAGATGCGATTTCGCAATACTCGACAGGGATATTTCTGTACGCTTAATGTGTCATGCAACACTTTCAATCCGGGCGAGGTGGAGTAAATAGCTCGGTGGATAGCCGACTTCCCTATCTCGGCAATGATCTCGCTCGCCTTGTTGGCTGCGCCTCCAGGGGTGTGTCTGTTTCAGGTCTGGAGGAATCACGACTATATGCGGATGGACCACACGGGCCATCTTGTTGCGGGTGTCTCTCTCGCGAGGGCCGGCTTCCACAACTACACGGATTCATTCTTCCTCGGTTCAATTCAGAATTTGCTCTATCCACCCATCGAAGATGCTCTGCTCGCGGGTCATACTGCGCACGGACATCCCACTGCGCGCCCGGCAGTGGGGTCACCACGAACCGGGGATTGGATTTGTCCGCCAGATGTTCCGCCTTGCCCACCACCCGGCGCGT
>JBDGYW010000797.1:0-3474 GCA_039588935.1 Gemmatimonadota bacterium
GTCCGGATAAGGATTCCTGGCCGCGGGCGCAACAGAGCGACGATCGTTCGCGTTCCGGACGAGCGTACCGTGGTGCTGCGGTTTGGCGCCAACGGCGAGGAGAAGACGGTGCGGTTGAAAGAAGTCCAAGACGCGACACTGGCGGTGGACTGGTCGACGTTGGATCAGTCTCTGGCGAGGAACGCAAGCAAGGAGAGCCAATGACGAGTTCCGCCCAACTTCTGGCGGCACTCCAGGAGGTGGCAAACATGAAGCAGCTCGACAGGTCCGAGCTGCTTGACCTTCTGCGTGATGGGATCCATGCGGCACTCGCGAGGCGATACGGTCCCACTGTCCGAGAAGAAATCGAAATAGACGATCTCAAGGGAACCGTCACAGTCACTCTATTGAAGAGCGTAGTAGAGGCAGTGGAAGACACCGCATCTCAAATCTCACTGGAAGAGGCTCGATACGAAGACCCCGATTTCGAGATAGGCGATGTACTCGAAGAAGAGATTCCTTTTGAAAGTCTCGGACGAAATGCGGCGCAAGCCGCCAAGCAGAGAATAATCCAACGGGTGCGTGAAGGAGAACGCAGCCGAATTCGGGGTGAGTTTGGAGAAAAACTCGGTGAGTTGGTATCGGGCGAGGTCCAACAGATTGAGCGCGGACGGCTGGTTGTTTTGGTCAATCGGTTTCGTGAGGCCGAGGCAATCATCCCTTACAGGGAACAGAACCCCCGCGAACGTTTTCACCAGGGTGACACGATCCGCGCGGTGCTGAAGCGTCTCGAGGAGACGCCAAGGGGCCCTCGGCTCATCCTGTCACGCGGAGATCCGGGATTCGTCAGAGCACTGTTCCAGCTTGAAGTACCAGAGATCCAGCAGGGGATCGTCGAAATAAAGGAAGCTGCCCGCGAGGTAGGTGGTCGTACGAAGATCGCAGTTGTCAGCAGAGATGATGGTGTTGATCCCGTCGGCGCGTGCGTTGGTCTCAAGGGGAACCGCGTACAGGCGGTGGTGAACGAACTGGGCGGCGAACGGATCGACATCGTGCCTTGGTCGCCGGATCCCGAACGGTTTGTGAAATTGGCGTTGGCGCCCGCACGGGTATCGAGAGTGTTCTCCGATCCTGATGCGCAGACGGTCCAGGCCGTTGTCGATGAGGACCAGCTCTCCCTCGCTATAGGTCGAAACGGGCAAAACGTGCGGTTGGCGTCGGAACTTACCGGTTGGAAGATAGACCTCTACTCGAGTCGCGAGTGGCTGGAGCGTGGCGGCGAGGGGCCTCTGTTCACTCCGCTGTCAGCGGACGAGGCTCTCGTGGTGGACGTGATGTTGGACGAACTCAAGGGTATACCGATAGAAGTCGTTGCTATCCTCGAGAGCGCAGGGTTAAAGACGCTTCGTGACATTCTCGATCTTGAGATGGACGATGTCTTGAAGATTGACGGTATCGAGCAGGAACACGCCGACATCCTTTTGTCGTTCTTGTCGGAGTTGACCGAGGACGCCGACGACAGCACTGAAGAGAATGTCGAGTCGTCCGAGAACGCGCAAACTGAAGTCGATGGTGTTGAGGAGGCCTCGCCTCCGAGCGAATGACCGAGAGAGACCTGAGATTGATCGGGCTCGGCATGAGAGCCGGATCGGTGGTAATCGGTACGTCAGGAGTACGCGAGGGATTGAGAAAGGGTCGAGTACGGTTGGTGGTGCTGGCTGGGGATCACAGCAGGCGTACCGAAGAAAAAGTGGCGCGCTTGGCTAGGGCAAAAGGTGTGCGAATCATAGAAGGCCCCGACTCGATGGAGTTGGGACGTCGGTTCGGCCGAAAACCGGTGCAGACGTTGGGTTTGCTCGATCCAAACCTGGCTTCTGAAATCGGAGCGGTCGATAGAGCGGAAAGCCGCTAGGAGGACGTAGTGGGCAAGACCCGGATCCACGATCTTGCAGCCGAATTCGGAATCGAGAGCGGACAGCTTATTTCGCTCCTCGCCGACATGGGCATCCACGTGCGCAGCCACCTGTCGGCGTTGGCCGCGGATCAGGTCGCCCTGGTGCGGGCGCGGTGGGAACGCGAAAAACGAAAGGCTGCGGCGCCAGCTAAGAAGAAGAAAGCCACGCGGCGTCGTAGCACCAAGAAGGCCGAGGAAGTGGAAGAGGAGGCTCCCGAGCCAGCCAAACGACCGCGACGCCGTCGCCGCTCAGCTGCCGAGGTTGCGGCTCGTGCCGCAGCCGATGAGCCCACGGTTCTCGAGGAGGAACTGGACATTGTGGCCGAGCCTGAAGACGCCGCTCCAGTTCTATCGGAATCAGCCGGTGCGTTATTTGCAGACGAGACAGGTGATGCGGCTGGAGTCGCCGCAGCTGTCGGATCAGCAGATGAGGTGGCGACTGAGGAGCCAAGCGAGGAGGAAGAGTTCGTTGAGGTAACAGAGGTTGCCGATGTCGGCGAGGAGCTAGAAGAACCCGCGGAGGTCGAAGATGGGATGGAACTGGAAGCGGCTCTCGAAGACGAACTCGAGGAAGTGGTTGAGGACGAACCGTCTGCGGAGGAGAGTGAGACGGCCGCCCCCCCCGTCATACCACGTCGCGTGACTCGCGCGCCAACTCCTACACCCACGCCTCAGCGGAGCCGGCCGGCGGCTGCGGCAGCCGGACCGCGGCCCGTTGCGTCTGCGGCACCTGGTGAAGTTGCAGAAGAGCGGCGCCGTGATCGCAAGCGACGCAAACGTAGCAAGCGTGGTCAAGTGGACAAAGATGCGGTGCAGGCGAACATCAACCGAACACTTGCATCGATGAAGACCCCGAGCAAACGCTCGAGCAAACGTCGCATTGACGCTGCAGGCATGCGCGAGATGGAGGAACTCCGAATTGCGGAAGAGAAAGAGCGCGATCGGACGACCATCCGCGTAAACGAGTTCATCACTGTGTCCGAACTGGCGGCCACTCTAGACGCAGGTCCCACAGAGATCGTCACGTTCTGCTTCAAGGAACTTGGGCTGATGGTCACGGTCAATCAGCGGTTGGATTTTGACCAGATCGATCTGATTGCCGGGGAGTTCGGCTATAATGCGGTACGGGATGAGGAGTACGCTCCCGCTGCCGCACTTGAAACGGAGGAGGAAGACACCGACGAGGCGCTGGAGCCACGGTCGCCCGTAGTCACAGTCATGGGACATGTCGACCACGGCAAGACGTCGCTGCTCGACCACATTCGCGAAACGAATGTAATCGGCGGCGAGGCTGGTGGCATCACGCAGCACATTGGTGCATACCATCTGGAGCTGCCCAATGGCAGAATGATCACGTTCCTCGACACACCCGGACACGAGGCCTTCACGGCAATGCGTGCCCGTGGTGCACAGGTGACCGACATTGTCGTGTTGGTTGTCGCGGCTGACGACCGGGTGATGCCACAGACTGTCGAGGCTATTAGTCACGCGAAGAGTGCGGGTGTACCGCTGGTCGTCGCAATCAATAAGATCGATCTGCC
>JBDGYW010000798.1:0-3464 GCA_039588935.1 Gemmatimonadota bacterium
TCCTCTCCAGCAGGTTCCTGCGACACCCCTGCGGTAACATCTTCGGCCGCCGCTGCATCTCTTACGGTCTTCATCTCGGCAACTGCCGCCGCACTCAGCTTGAGCATGTAATCGTCGCCGTCGCTCTTGATCAGCTCGATAACGTCGGCATCATGTGCCTGGCGCAGCATGCGTTGGAAGCGCTTGGATTCGAACACCGGATCGGAGTCGTTGCCGTGGATTTCCACCATACGCGCATGAGCATTGTCCGCCACGGTCGCTTCATCACCCAACGCCCCAGCAGCCACCAAGGCTCGCTTGAGCAAATCAAAACTCTCGCTCAGCGTCAGTGTGCGCACCTTTGTCTCGCGTTCGCTCCGTGTGCGCGTCGAACGCTTGCGGCGTGGTGTAACGGCGGTTGTTTCGGACAAGCTCGGTTTCGCAGCTACTGGCGTCCCTTGTTCGACGTGCACGTTGGCATTGGGACCGACAGCGACGGCGTACTGACCGTTCTCCATCTTCGTCAAACGCAACAGACCACGTTGCTCCGCTTCGACCACAAACTTGCTGAACCGGTTACATCCGGCATCCTTCTCGTCGAAGTTCGGATCGATCGATTGCATGACCTGTTTGAGACGGTCGGAGCGCATCACATCGCCGCTCTTCAACATCTTCTGGACCGCCTCGACAACCAGTTCCCAGGGGTCGTGGCGGACTATTTCTTCTTCACCGGTCCGCGCCAGTCCGGTCAGCTCGTTGTAGCTATAGTACTCATCGCAATTCTGAACGAGGAGGTCGCTTGACGATTCACGAATGCCTACCCCGATAACGAACTTGCCGTATTCTTTCAGCTTCAGCACGAGCGCCGAGAAATCGGAGTCGCCCGAAAGCAGGATGAACGTGCCGATCTCCGGCCGAGTGAATACCAACTCCAGAGCATCGATGGCCAGACGAATGTCGGTCGCGTTCTTCTTGTTAGCCCCAACAGCCGGTGCAAATATGAGATCGATCGACGCCTCGGTCAGCGGGACGATGTACTGTGGGTACCGACGCCAATCGGCATAGGCGCGCTGCACCGACACTTTCCCTCTGATGATGGCCGAGTTGAGGAGTTTGCGAAGCTGAGTTTGGAGATCGGAACGAATCCCCATCGTAACGTTGTCGAAGTCGACCAGCAACGCAGCATGTGGGGCTTGCGGAGATGGCTCCGCTTGGGCGGCCTGCGGCGGCCGCCCAAATGTCTTTTCAATCACGAAACGCTCAATTCCAGGCCGACAACCCGCGTCAGTTCCAAACGCTTCACCTTCCCATTGTCGGTCATTGGGAAAGTGTCGAAGAAACGGACCAGGTCCGGCACTTTGTAGTCTGCCACCAAATCGCGGCAGAAGTCCCTTAGTTCATCACCGGTGATAATGGCACCCTCGACCGGTATGATGCACGCACAAGTCAACTCACCGAGAATCTCATTGGGGACGCCGACCACGCACACCTCGCCTACGGCCGGGTGCGTCTGGAGGACGTCCTCGAGTTCCCGCGGGACGATCTTGTAGCCGCCCCGAATGATGATGTCGCTGAGCCGACCGACAATCGTCACGTACCCGCTTTCGTCAACAACCGCCACATCCCCTGTCCTCAAAAAGCCATCGGCAGTGTACGACCTCTCGGTCTCACGCGGCATCCGGTGATAGCCCGCCATCAGGTTCGGTCCCCGAATCGCAAGTTCTCCAGCAGCCTCCAACCCGTGCAGATCACCGGTCTTTACGTCAACGATCTGCACCTCAACACCGTCCAGCGGCCGTCCAACCGTGCGTTCGCGGAGTTCCGGAGGATCGTCGTCACGAGTTATGGCCACCGTCGGACTCGTCTCCGTCAACCCATACGCAATCTGAATGTCGTTCCACTCTCGGATTCTGCGAACCAAGTCGACCGACACCGGGCTTCCGGCGACGATGCCGGTTCGGACAGTGGAGAAGTCACGGCTTGGAAACGATGGATCCCGCATGAGCAGCTCGAACATCGTCGGAACGCCGTGGCAGACAGTGATCTTTTCTCGTTCGATCAGATCCAACGCACCGGCGGGCTCAAACCGTTCCTGCAACACCAGCGTCGCACCGTTCAACAGGGTCATTATCGCAGCGTGAGCGCCAAAGATCGCAAACATCGGCACAGCCAACAGCACCCGGTCCGACTCAGTCAGCGCCAGCGTCTCAGCCGCGGCCAGAGCCGTCTGAACGAGATTGAAGTGAGTCAGGACAACACCTTTCGGCTTCCCAACCGTTCCGGACGTGTATAGCAGCGCAAGCGTCGTCTTTTCTGCGTCGTAAAGTTTCGCATCCAGAAATCGACCTCGGCCTTGCGTTAGGAGGTTGCCGTATTGAAAGACCCGGTCGTCGTACCAGTACTCCTCTTCACCCACCAGGACCAAACACTGTAAGTCGGGGAGGTCGGACATCATCTCGTCGAGCAAATCGACATAATCCAAGTCGCCCAGATGAGCCATCGTCACAGCAACGGTCACCTCGGCATGGCGGAGTTGGTACTTGAATTCCCGCACGCCGAGGCCCGGATTGACCGGTACCAGAACGGCGCCGAGTTTTGCGGCGGCGAGTAGCGTCACAACCCATTCGGCATGGTTCGGCAAGTCGACTGCGACCCGATCTCCCGCGCTCAAACCCAGGTCGCGCAGAGCCGCGGCGAACGCGGTGGCATCAGCGTCCACTTGTTTGTAGGAGAAACGATTCGGTCCGTCGACCAGGCACTCGCGCTCCGGATGTAGCGCTGCCCGCTCGGCGAAGAGGTCCGCCAGCCGGTAGGTGTTCAAATACGTCCCCTCTCCAACACTTCCAGAGTGAATAAGCTACCCCGCTTGCCGCCGCCCTTCAAGTAAAGTGCAGCGCCAAAATGTCGGTGCCCTGGTATTGCCTCGTGCTCAGAAGACCGCGTCAGTGCGCTTTCAGTTGCCGCAGTGTGTTTGCCCCATAGAACATGCGGATGTATTTCGCCTGGACCTGCGTCAAGCGCCGTACGGCCCACGCCAGATGAACGTAGTGAGGTTCTTTTGGCCTGTTGAGAGGAAACATCCCGCACTGCTCCGGAAGCCTGTTGCCCTTCCGCGTATTACATGTGGAACAAGCAGTGACAACGTTCGTCCAGGCGTTCGTACCGCCCCGGGAGAGAGGGATCAGGTGATCGCGGGTCAGGCATTCACGGAACCTGAACTGGTCGACTCTACGCCCGCAATATTGACACTTGTAGTCGTCACGCGCGAACAAGAATGTGTTCGTCACCTGCCTGCGGAACTTGCGAGGTACGTGCACGTACCTGACCAGACGAATCACGGCGGGCTTCGGTAGAGTGAGGGATGCACTGCGAATCACTCGCACGCCGTCGTGTTCCACAACCTCTGCTTTGCCGTCGAGCACAAGGCAGAGCGCTCGCCGAACGGGGACGAGCGTCAGTGGTTCGAAGGAGGCGTTAAGCGCAAG
>JBDGYW010000799.1:0-3464 GCA_039588935.1 Gemmatimonadota bacterium
GGTGCGACGTAGAGAGAGAGACTGCGAAGCTCGCAGCATATCGGTGTTGTGCATTGCTCATGGTGAGATCATATGGAAGAATCCAAATGAAACGCGGTCTGGGACTGATTTCACTGGTAGTCCGTGACTACGAAGAAGCCATCGACTTCTACGTCGACATTCTCGGTTTCGAACTCCTCGAAGACGTTGAGGTACCCGAGCAGAGCAAGCGTTGGGTCGTTGTTGCTCCTCCCGGCAACAACGGCACTCACCTCCTCCTCGCAAGAGCCGCGAATGAACGACAGGAACGCCACATCGGAGATCAAACGGGAGGGAGAGTATTTCTCTTCCTATACACCGACGACTTCAGGCGAGATTATGACTCTTTCAAGGCGAAGGGCGTCGAGTTCGTGCGCGACCCAAAAGAATTCGACTACGGAACAGTCGCCGTCTTCCAGGACCTCTATGGCAATCTTTGGGACCTTATGCAGCCAAGCGAACCCAATGAATAGGCGCAACTCCGCGCCGCCTAACAGGTGAGGATGTATCGGCTCTTCAGGAACTGAACACATCGTTGTAATCCCTCGCTGCCAAGGTGATCCCGTGGTCGCGTAGTACCTCTCCGATGGTAATCCCTGTGGTGCAAAATGCGCTCACGTGTAAGCCCGTTGCCGACTAGCGGTGAAGGCAACCACGTGTAGGTTGGGGGGCGCAGCTGTCGAGCTAGCCACGGGCCCGCCGGTGGGAGGGGGGCAACTACAACCTTACGGGATGGCAGGCCTGTGGTTTGTGGGCCACGGGGTAGACCGTCCTCGGCGACCTCGTCGGTGATGGCGACAATAACATAGGGATCCAATGAGACTCGTTGGGTTGGCTCAACGCAGTTTTCTGGATGACCCGAACAACCGAACGGACTAGCGCCTCGCAAGCACCCTGGTCAGGATACTGCGGATGGCACAATAGAATTGGAACAGCCATCCACGTTTCACACGCGCCCACCCACTGCTGCCGGTACCGTGTTTTTTCACAAACGCAGTGCCGGTCGTGGTATCGACATATACAGAACACGGGGGGGCCGCAAGGATGTCGGTCGGAGGACCCTCGTGCTGAATCCGGTAGTATCCGCTTGTCGCTTCGGCCGCTTTCGGGGCCGTGACGCGGTAAGAATCCTGAAGATCATTGTTCGGCGTGCTCACGTAATTGTCGACGAGTCGCAGGCTCGTGACAGTCGACTCGAAGACTAGCTGAATACCTTTCTTCTGTGTGGGGTTCTGTTGATCATCATACAGGTATCCTCGAACGACCGTGACACGGTCAGAGTCATAAATTGCGATGCCCAGCTGAACGTTGTTGCAGATGATGGGACGTGACAACCGGATACTCGATGCCATAGAGCGCGACATCTTGGTACGTCCATTGATACTGACCCCGCTGGCTCCGTTGAACGAAACCAACGCGCAGTCGACATCGACATTGCTGCCTGCCTCGATGCGGATTCCCACCCCACCGTTGTGCGATACGTCTGTTCCGGTTACGTGGACATCCTGGGGTACTTTCGTATCATTCGGGTCCCCGGAACCGATGTAGATTCCGTACCCACGATTGGAATGAACGCGGCCTCCACAGACGTGAATGTCCGATGGTCCGTCCCGCCATTCTTTCTTGCACTCACTGATGCTCTCCTCAGCGGTGAAAACGGCGACACCAACTTGTTTGTTGTTGTCGACGGTGGGATGCAATAACTGGATCCTCGATGTCCTGGAGCCGCCACTGATGCTCACCCCACTGGCGCCGTTGGACGAAACCGAAGCCCTGTCGATCTCGACGTTGCGTCCTCCCTCGACTCGTATTCCCGCCCCACCGTTGTGCGATAGGCTCACGCCTGTTATCTGGACATCCTTTGGTACTTCCGTTTCTTTGTAGGCCGTGGACATGTGAATTCCGTCCGCATCGTTGTACTCAAACCGGCCTCCACGGACCTGAATGTCTGACGATCCTTTGAATCGGGGGTCTGCACCACCGGCTCTGAAAATGCTGAGGCCATTCCTGCTGTTGTGGTGCGATCGACAAGAGGACACGACGATGTGATCGGAAGACCCGATGGATATCCCTGACCCACCCAGAGGGTTGGGATGGTTCCTGTTCCCTCCTAAGAAGCCAACATCCCTGGCTTCACACGCTTCGATCGCGATGTCCGACGCCCAAGCCGCATAGATGCCCGCTTTGGTGACACCGTCGACGACCACGTCTTGAATGCACCCGCCGGATGACCGCATGGCGAATACAACGCCGTCAACATGATCGGGTCGTAAGATATGAGCGGGCTTGGTACTCCAGTGCTCGATGTCCCACTGGATGCGAACGTTGCGGACGACACAATCGACGCCATGGTTAATTTGGATGACCCCCTGAGAGGAGTCGTGACTTTTTGTTGCGCCGTTTCGCACCCTGATCGTCAAATTCTCGATGGAGATGCCGTACACCGGCAGCGGCTCGGTGTTCGGTTCGGTGTCGAGAAGAGACACGGGCCGTGAGTCGACCCAGAACGCCATCTTGTAGTCGTGAGAATACGGCGGATCCATAATGATGATGGCTCCATCATCGCCAACGAAGCCCAATCGATCCGTCGCTATCTTGATGTCCGCCGCAATCTTATACTCGCCCGGCGGGAAATAAATGGTTTCGCCAGGTGGCGCATTGTTCACGACCTCCTGAATAAAGGGCTGATCATCGGTGCTCCCATTACCCCTCGCACCCTCCTGCTTGACGTCAATCATCGGGTTCATCTACTCCAATCTTTCGGTCAGCACCAATCCAGAGAGCACGCTCTCGGTGCTCCGAGCGCTCGAAGCTCGTGGATACTATCCACCGACATCAGACCAACCGACAACGCGAATTGGTGCACACCCTCTCATGTGTCAGCGGGGCGTGCCAGAGGCGACAAGATGATCTTCGCAGCTGAGAGACTCGCACCGAAAACGACCGGATCCCCCGTGCGTAACGTGGCGCGTCGGACGGCACAGCTAGGGAAAAGGGCCAATGCTGCAAACCAACGTCCCCGGCTTATGGCCTGGCAGTCGAATGGCCCCACTTTGGCAACATGGGAGATCACCGGCAACTGTGGTGTGCGGCCACAGTTCATACGGGATTCTGTTGCTAAACTCAGTCAGCATAGATCGGTCGATACAGTAGTCCCTCCAAGAGCTGCTGCTGCACGCGTTGTTCTTGCCATCGCCGGCAATCTCCTCGGCACCTGGGCGAACCGTTGCGTCCGAGTCGTCGCAATCGACCTGAGGGCACCCGAGCTGCCCGACGCACTCGTACCAGATGCAATCGCCGGCGCCATCGCCGTCCGCGTCCGTGAAATCTTCGTCCGAGAACCCATCGCAATCGTTGTCCATGCCATCACACACTTCGGTCGCTCCCAGATAAGTGGCCGCGTACTGGTCGTTGCAATCGCCGGCACAGACCGTCTGCCCGTCCCC
>JBDGYW010000800.1:0-3463 GCA_039588935.1 Gemmatimonadota bacterium
GGGAGGCTGCCGATGCAGCGAGCGAAGCCGGTGACGCGAGCGACGCTGGCGGCGGTCGCCGGCGCGATTCTCGTGCTCGTGACCTCTGGGGTGTGGGCGGTTGAAGGTTACGAGCCGTCGTGGAGAATGGGTGGCGGTTTTTCGTATCCCATCTCACCGGAATCTTTAAAGAACCTCCACGGTACCGGTCTCGAACTTCAGGTTGGATTGGGCGCGCACGTTCCCGCAGGACTCAGCTTGATGGCCGTATACGGCCACACACGGGTATTCGTAGACGAGCAGGGCGTAACCGACTACATCAGATCGTTGGATTCCACGTACGACCCCGGCGATCCCGTTGACTCGAATCCTACAACCATACATACGCTGGTGGCGCAAGCGGTTGTTCCGTTAACGGCGTCGTCTGTGGCCAGGCCGTATCTCGTTGGTGGTGTGGGCTGGATGTGGGTCCATAGCGGTGACATTACTTATTCGGGCGGTCAGCTTGGGGGCGGAAAAGAATCGGCTTTCGCGATCACTCTGGGGCTAGGCGTCGAGTTTCCCGTGAGCTTCAGTCTCAACGCGTTCGTTCAAGCGGCGTGGGTCGTTGGTTTTACGAATGACGAAAACACCCAGTTCGTGCCGGTTCTGATAGGGATTTCTCATTGAGTTCGATTCTCCGGGGGCTGGTATGAAAGGCGACAGGACTTTGATTTGGGTTCCAACGATGGGCGGCGCCCAAGCGCTGCCTATGTTGTTTTTTGGATATCCTTGTGCTAATCTCGGGCATTGAGCCACGTCTAGGCGCAGACGACGCGCCGAGGGCGCAGACAACGTGAAAGAAAAACCGACGGAGAAAAAAATGGCGAGTGGAACGACTGCGAAGTCGCGTGTTTTGACGATCGAGCGGCATATACTTCTTGAACAGGCTGCGTTTCCCGACGCGTCCGGCGTACTCACCTCGCTTTTACAGGACATCGCCCTGTCCGGCAAGCTCATCGCAAGCAGAACCACGCGGGCCGGCCTGGCGGATATTCTGGGATCGGCCGGGGAAACCAACGTGCAGGGAGAGGAAGTCCAGAAGCTGGACCTGTACGCTCATAACACAATATGCCAGATCAATAACCACACGGGCCGACTGGCCGTGATGGCTTCGGAAGAGATGGCGGACATCATCCCGATACCGGAAAGGTACGAAACGGGGAAATACGTCCTTCTCTTCGATCCGTTGGACGGCTCTTCCAACATCGACTACAACGTGAGCGTTGGCACGATCTTCGCCATCTACCGGCGCAAGAGCGCGTCCGGTCAAGGTACGCTCGAAGACGTTCTTCAGAAAGGGGCGGATATCGTTGCGGCCGGTTACATGGTGTACGGTTCGAGCACGATGTTCGTCTACACCACGGGTGGTGGTGTGAACGGTTTCACGCTGGACCCGAGTATCGGCGAATTTCTGCTGTCGCACCCCAACGTTACTCTGCCGGACAAGCCCAAGTACTACAGCGTCAACCAGGGGTTCTACAAGTACTGGACCGAAGGCGTCCGCCGATACACGCATTGGCTTCAGGGCGAAGAAGGGGCAGAACGGTCGCTGTCGTTGCGTTACATCGGATCGATGGTCGCGGACGTTCACCGCACACTTTTTGGCGGCGGCGTGTTTTACTACCCCGCCGACACCAGGGATCCGAAGAAACCGCACGGAAAGCTACGGCTCCTGTACGAAGCGGTGCCCATGTCATACCTGATCGAGCAAGGGGGCGGATACGCGTCGACGGGTGTCGGGCCGGTCCTCCAGGTCGAGCCCGAACAATTACACCAGCGCACGCCGGTGTACATGGGAAATCGCGACCTGGTGGAGAAGGCGGAGGAATTCATTCGCGAGTACGATAGATAGACGTCGAGCCGGCGTCGCGATCAGCTCAAGTATTGGTCGACGAAGTAGCGAGGAGTGAGGGGCTCGCCCGTCGCTTCGCGAATCAGGCGATCCCAGTGGTACTTTTTACCCGGACGGAAGACGCTTTCCACCAGATACCGGCCGACCTCGCGTCGGCCGAACATCGGCACGCGGGTTCCACTCGCTTTCAGTACGCGTGATTGAATGTGGTGGTCGAGCTGCGATGCCAACAATTCACCCAACATATAGTTGTGGTAATAGGCCGGTGCAGATACCACGTGAATCTTGGACGCCCAATCTGGTTCTGTTCGTCCCGGCGGCGGCGTAACCATTTGGAAACGATTGACCAAGTCCCACCATAACGTGTTGAGATCCTGATCGGGGTCCTGGTACAACGCTCGCTCGAATCGGACCATTACCTGACACCATCTCGTGAACACCAGTTGAGCAAGCCTCTGATTGCGCCGGACGTTGGCGTCGATCGTCGCGGCCTCCCCTTCCGACATTCCCGCCATCCGACAGATCCAGTCGGTGTCTTTCGACAAACGTCCAAACAGCATGGCGATGGCCTCAGTGGTGAAGATGTGGGTGTGTTCGCGAAGCAGGTACGGCAAGGCGGGATCGATGTAGAGGTCGTACACCGCGTGCCCCAGTTCGTGGAGCATCGTGCCCGTCCAGGTCTCGTCGCTACGCACGTTGGCGAGCACTCGAATGTCACCCTCGCGGTCGACGTCCATACAGTAGGCGTGTTGCTCCTTACCTGGCTTTTCGTACAGATCGCTCCGCTCCAGGATGCCGTGCACCTCCAGACCGATAGCCTCGTAGAACTGCGATACCAGCTCGACGACGTCGTGACCCCGGTAGTATTGGTCGAGGTCCAGGTCGAGCACCCTTGGCGCTTCCTGGAAAAACGGGTCGTGGTAGTGCCACGGCATGAGGTCGCTCGGGGAAACTCCGTAACTCTCGGCCAGTGTGGCATCGACCTCGTTCTTGATTTCGCGAAAGGGTTCGCGGGTTCTAACGTCCAAATCGTCGAACAGGGCGATGATCTCGTCGGGCTCCTGTTCGGCTAGCTTCAACGACATCGTATAGTAATCTTCGAAGCCCACCGCTGCCGCGGATTGGTTACGAAGCCGTACCAGTTCCAACAACTCGTCACGAACGACCACACCGACGTGTTTGTCCGCATTCCATACATTGCACCGGAGGTCCAGGTCGACGGTCTCTTGAAGCACGGCGCGCACCTCGTTGCTCGTGAACTCTTTGCCGTCGACGCGAACGCGATAGACGTTGAATTTGTTGACGATCCCGCTGGAGAGAACGGTCATTCGTTCGATCAGGTCTTCAGGAATCTGATTTCGCAAGAACTCGCGGTACAGGATGTCCAATTGGCGCCGGTCAGTCGGGTCGACAACGGTTTCCCCGTTGAGTAGTCCCTGAATCGTTTCGAAGGCGCCCCGGTCGGCGAATGCCTTCTTGTACGCCACCTCCAGCTCGGCGTAGCGGTCGAAGTCCGCCTTTTTGCCGGTAATGGTTGCATTCCAATAGGCGATGCGCGTATCTCGCGAGAGAGGCACAACGCGTAATAGG
>JBDGYW010000801.1:0-3453 GCA_039588935.1 Gemmatimonadota bacterium
CCTCTGGTTCGACACGACCGGACTACCTTGGATCAAACCATCCCCCAACATGCCAGACCTCGAGAGTGCGACCCATTACCCTGGCATGGTGCTTTTTGAAGGCACGAACGTGTCGGTCGGGCGTGGGACTCCAATGGCGTTTCAGGTTCTCGGTGCCCCTTGGTTGGAGCCCTCCGTGTTGCTTGACCGACTGAATGATGAGCCTGGCGTGAGTGTGTACGATACCACGTTCACACCACTTGAGCCGGCCGACAGGAAATATGGAAACCAGGTGCTACCTGCGTTGAGATTCCGCGTCACGGATAGGGCACTATACGATCCGACTCGCCTGTCGATGCGGATCTTCGCTGCAATTCGGGATACGCACAGAGACTCTCTCCAGTTGAGGGCTGGGCTTGATCGGTTGGCAGGCTCGAGCGCCTTGAGAGCATGGATCGAAACCGGCGGAGATTACGAAACGATGTGTTCGTCCTGGGACGTTCCCCTCATCGACTTCAAGCAAAGTCGGGAACGCTTTCTACTCTATCGATGATCGAGCTGCGTGAGTTGGGGGACGTCATCGTGCCAGTTGTTGGACGCACTGAATCTCAGGAATGATTGCCGTGGCCCAAGATTGCCGTAGCCAAATGCCCAGATTATTGTTATCGACCATTCTGCCCATGAGCATATGTCGATAATACCCAAGCCGTTGGAGCGCGGCCTTGAAGCCTCGCTCAGTCCGATTGTTGCTTGGCTGATCGAACGGCGTACGAATCCGAATGTCCTTACGACAATCGGCACGATTATCCTGTTGGGCTCCGGTATCGCGTACGGATACGGGATTGCCCGATTCGGTGGCGCGTTGTTGCTGCTGAGTGGTGTGTTCGACATTTTGGATGGGAAGGTCGCACGTGGGCGTGAGGTGGTTTCCAAGTTCGGTGCGTTCTACGACTCAACGCTCGATAGGGTAGGGGAGTCGGCGCTATACACCGGCATCGCGCTCTATTTCGTGTCGGGTGGCGTGCCTGACCGGATCCTGCTTCCGGCTGTTGGGATCACGATCACTGCGCTCGCCTGCTCTCTTATGGTTTCCTATGCAAGAGCGCGGGCGGAAGGGCTTGGACTCGAATGCAAAGTGGGGATCGCGCAACGAGCGGAACGCATTCTCGGCTTGGGCGTCCCGACCTTGTTGTTCAGCGCTGGACACAACGGCTTGCTGTTGTTGGGCATAGTGACGTTCCTGGCAGTGATCGCACTGATCACGGTAGTCCAACGCATCGCTCATGTTCGTAAGGTGGCAACACAACGAGTACCTAGAACCACGCAGGCGCGTATGACTCCGCCCGCGATTGCTGAATTCGACCCGAAAGGAAAACGGTAGTGACTGACAAACAAGCGCGCACGGTAGCTCCAGCTGATGGGAAACTTGGTGTCATGACGGTTGGCTTGGGCGCTGTTGCGACCACATACATGGCCGGCATCGAGAATGTTCGACGGGGACGGGCGACGCCCGTCGGGTCGCTGGCCGAAATGGCAACCGTACGTTTGGGGAAACGGACCGACGGGAGATCCCCAAAGATCCGTGAGTTTGTCCCGCTCGCCGACTTGGACGATATCGTCTTTGCGGCTTGGGATCCCATTCCCGATGACGGCTACGAGTCGTGCAAAGTCGCTGGCGTGCTCGATGATCCACACATTGAGCCGATCGCAGATTTTCTCAAGGGCATCAAGCCATTGCCCGCAGTCTTTAGCCAAGAATACGTGAAGCGGCTGTCCGGCACCAACGTGAAGACCGGTGAGAGCAAACGTGACCTGGCCGAACAGTTACGGGTTGACATCAAGAACTTCAAGGCAGAGCAGGGATGTGAACGGGTGGTCGTGGTGTGGTGTGCATCCACAGAGGTCTTTGTTACACCCCACGAAGTGCACGGAACAATCGAGTCCTTCGAGAAGGCGATGGAGGAGGATCATCCGGCCATTGCACCGTCGATGCTCTACGCCTGGGCGGCCATTATGGAAGGTGTTCCGTTCGCCAATGGCGCTCCAAACCTCTGCGTCGACATTCCCGCTCTCCAGGCCCTCGCCGAGCAAAACAAAGTCCCGATCTCGGGCAAGGACTTCAAAACCGGTCAAACGATGGTGAAGACCGTGATGTCCCCAATGCTGAAAGCGCGCATGCTGGGACTTTCGGGCTGGTTCTCAACGAACATTCTCGGCAACAGAGACGGCGAAGTCCTCGATGACCCGGAGTCGTTCAAGACCAAGGAGGAGTCAAAGCTCGGCGTGCTAGAGCACATCCTACAGCCTGACATGTACCCGGAACTCTACAAGGATTTGTACCACAAAGTACGGATCAACTACTACCCTCCGCGCCGCGATAACAAGGAAGGGTGGGACAACATCGACCTGTTTGGATGGTTGGGTTATCCCATGCAGATCAAGATCGACTTCTTATGCAGGGATTCCATTCTCGCTGCGCCGCTCGTGCACGACCTGACGATGTTCATGGATCTGGCGCAGCGGACTGGCATGTCCGGTATTCAGGAATGGCTTTCGTTCTACTACAAGAGCCCGATGGCCGCTGTCGGACTCGTTCCCGAGAATGATCTGTTTATCCAACAGACCAAATTCAAGAACACGCTCCGCTGGATAATGGGCGAGGATCAGATCACCCATCTCGGAGTGGAGTATTACGAGTACGACAACACGTGAATCTCATTGACGCCGTCGTAGTGTTAACGGGTTTGGCGCTCGTCGCTGGGGAACTTTGGTATTTCCTGGGTCCTCGACGGACTGAGCCGCAGGCGAGCGTCGCCGACGATGGTGTGCAGGAAGTTCAGGTGTTGGTAAAGAGTGGCTACCACCCTGACGTGATTCCAGTCGAGGCGGGCCGACCGGTCCGCCTGGTTTTCTATCGGGATGAGACTGCCGATTGCTCAGCTCAGGTTGTCTTTGAAGGGTTGGATATCGACCGGGAGCTCCCACCATTTCGGAAAACTGCAATCGAGTTCACTCCGTACGATCCAGGTGACTACCACTTTCGCTGCGGTATGTCCGTGATTCGGGGGCGGGTTGTGGCGGAAGTGGGACGAGAGAACGCTCGTTCCAACCTCGGTAAGGGACACACAAAGCATGGGTAACGCCCGGATTACGCTGCCGATCGAGGGAATGACATGCGGTGCCTGTGCCGCAACGGTTCGGAAACGTCTCTTGCAGGAGGCCGGCGTAAGAGAGGCCGCTGTCAACTATGCGACCGGCAAATCCACCCTAACCGTGGATGAAGGAAATGTCATAGTTGCAGATCTCGTCAGGGCGGTTCGGGATGCTGGCTACGATTGTGCGAAGGCATCTCTGAACTTTGGTGTCGTGGGTTTGCACTATGCCAGCGGTACTGCACGCCTGGAGCAGGCACTGGCGGTACTTCCCGGAGTTCTCTCGGCAACGGCCAATCAGGCTACCGAAGCGGTGGTTGTT
>JBDGYW010000802.1:0-3443 GCA_039588935.1 Gemmatimonadota bacterium
CACCCATCGCGTGATCGCATATGTCAGCCAGAAAAGCGCCAAACCCGCCAGGAGATGCAGCCACAGCCCCATCCAGAGAGAGGCGACCCAAGAGAAAATGTTTGTGAGAGGATTGCTGGAGATCCTGACAAAGATGGCGGACAGGAAGAAGCTCAGCGCCAGAACCGAGAGGGTGATCAGGAGCGTCAACCGGGCTGTCGAGTTTGTGATGGCATATACCCGTACGGCTGTGAAGAAGAGCAGATAATGTGATCCTATGAGGGTGCCCAGTGTCAAAACGGCGAAGAATATGAAGCTCATATTTTGAATAGGCCTTCCAAATCAGGTAAGCACTGCGTCTAGGAAGTCCACTATAACGCGCCCTGCGATTTCCGAATGCTCTGGATTCGAGAAGAGATGATTTGCGCCGGGTACGGCTGCGAACCATCGTGGTTGCCGAGCCGCCGAGAAGATCTTCTCGCCTTCCTCGATGCCTACGATTCGATCGGCTGTGGGGTGTACGACCAGGACGGGGCGTCCCATTGCTGTCACGTGGGTTAGCGTGTCGTGGTGCTCGAGGTCTCGGAAGAACTCAGCGGAGATGTCAAAAGGCCGGCCGGCAATCTCCACGCGCACCCTCCCGCTGGTGAGTGCGTGCTCCACATCCACCTTGCTGAATGCCCGTCTTACATGGTCGGTTGTTGCCGGAGCCGCGACTACGGCAACCGCGAAGATGTCCGGTTGGCGGTGTGCTGCCAATAGGGTTGCGGCTCCGCCCAGGCTGTGGCCGACCATGGCGCATGGCCCGAGACCGCGCTGCTGCATGAACCCGGCAGCTGCCTCCAGGTCGTCGATGTTCGTGGTCACACTCGTTTCCGCGAAGTCGCCATCACTTTCGCCAAGTCCCGTGAAGTCGAACCTGAGCACGGAGTATCCACCGTCCGCGATGCCGTCTGCGAGATGCCTGATTACCTTGTACGACTTGGAGCATGTGAAGCAATGTGCCAGTACGACGCTTGCCTTCGCAGCCTCCACTGGGGAATGGAGTACGCCGGAAAGGCGATTGCGTTGACCGTCGAAGGTGACGGTCTCGATCTTGTCGGACATCTTCCTTCTTCCACTCCCTTACTGTGAACCGTGGTAGCGTGACAGTGCGCTGCGCTTGGGCCTTTTCACGGTTGACGTTTGTCCGTTAATTATCAGGCTCCACCGCCATCAAGCACACGACTTTATCATAATGGATCTGCCGACCCTCGTCCTGATAGCGATTGCGCTCGGGATTGATGCGTTTGCCGTGTCACTTTCCGCCGGGGCTTATCTGGTCCGCGCTGACGCGCGACAGACCTTCAGGTTGTCATTCCATTTCGGACTTTTCCAATTTTTGATGCCGATACTTGGCTGGCTTGCCGGCGCTGAGCTGGCTGACGTCATAAAGGAAGTGGATCATTGGGTGGCCTTTGGCCTGCTCGCGGTGATCGGCGGCAAGATGATAAAGGAGTCGCTCAACGTCACCAAGACTCTGAAGAAGGACGTGACGCGCGGCTGGTCACTCGTGGCGCTTAGCGTGGCGACGAGCATCGACGCTCTCGCGATCGGATTCTCGCTTTCACTGATCGGAACGGAAATAGTTGTTCCGGCCGTGCTCATCGGAATAGTTGCGAGCTTGATGTCCCTTGCCGGCGTGCGTCTGGGCGAACGCGTATCGGGGATATTCGGACGGCGTGTGGAGTTTGTCGGAGGCGCTGTGTTGGTCTTGATCGGAGCGAGAATCTTGTTCGAGCATACACTGCTGATGTAGATGATTGCCGGGCGCCACTCATTGAGGGCCCGCGGCCCGGATGATGTCAACCACAGTCAACGTTCGACGTTCAGCGTAACCCGCTTCCTGACCAACAACCCGGTTGTAGACACGAGTACATCAAAAAGGGCTTGATCGTCAGTGGCTATGAAGGTTCCGGAGCCGTACTCGGCATCTACCAGCCAGCCGAGGATGGGATGCCGCCGGCGCAAATCGAACAAGTCGATGGGCTTAGGTGGGGACAGTGCAAACACTGTCCTGGGATTGGACTGCTCGGCTTCAAGCTCTAGGAATCTTCCCGAGATCCGGTCCAACTCGTAGTCGGTGTGAAGCCCCAACACATTTGCGATAGGCTTCCACTTGAGGATCCGTGCATCCATGTAAAACTCGTCGCCCGCCAAAAGGAACACCGTATCACGGCCATCGGGGAAGCTGACCTTTGCCTCGAATTGCTGCTCCGCAACCTTGTGGGTGGTGACCGAAGCCACGACATCTTCGCGTGTCAACGACCGGTATCCCTGAGTGGAGATTGAGAGTGTTGCCGACAACGCGGTCAGCGAGAGCATCAGCAGCGCCAAGAGCGTGTTCGTTGTCGTTCGGAACACGCGTCGCTTCTTCAACGCCCACAAAGAGAGCGCGAAGAAGCCAATACTATTCACTGCGAAGATGCAGGTCAGGATGATCAGCGGTTTGGCCATGGAATTGTCATATCACGCGATGAGGTTTTCAGCGCCACGGAATTACGTTCTTGCCAAGTATCGCGTGGGGCACCGGTCGTGTCCATACACTCGGCAAATACTCGTCTTTCATGGGATGTCTGAACTCGCCCGGCAGGTGTGGCGCTGTACTGTTGGGGGAAATCAGAAATACACTGTCGCGCGTGCTATCAACGAATAGAGCCCGGCCGGGAAGACACCGTCTTCTTTGCCGACAGTGATTCCGCCGAACACCACCAAATCTGCATTTTGGGCGATTGAGACATCTACACGAGGATTCAGCATCGCCGAGCCATCAGGAGAGGTGAACACATAGACACTCCCCGCGGCGAGGTCCGACATGTCCTTTCTCAACCCACCGAGTATCCACCAGCGGCCAATCGGCTCCCCATACATCACGTTTGCCAGCCAGTCGTGTGTTGGGTATGGTTCCCCCGCTTCAGCCCGGCCGTTGTACAGGCCCTCGGCCATGACGTATAGCCCACTTCCAAAGGTGTAGTCGAGTCCGAATGCAGCACGCGTGAAGTCTTCTTCCAGTTCCATGCTGTTGTAGTTGCCTTCCATCCAGATACCAAGCCCCAGCATCTCTCCGGAGAATTCGAGGCTGGCGGCGCGCCGTCTCTGAGTAATAGGGATGAATGTTGCCGCGTCGAGCGACGTGGAATCGTTCACCTGGTGCAGGGTGACGGCAACGTCATAGCCTATTGAGCTGACATGTGTACCTAGTCGCAGCGCGTATCCTGTTGCACCAAGATCGTCTCTCGGTGTCGCGATGGCAGCCAATCTGCCGCCCACACCCCAAGTGTAGTCGAAACGTAGGGCCGTTACACCTTCTTTCTCGTAGGTCGGGTCGAGAATGTTCTTACGATGAAAGAGATCGGTTGGGTTGAAGCTGTACGCGGGCCCCCAGCTGAGCTGTTGTTTCCCGGCGCGAATGCGAGCGGAGCCGA
>JBDGYW010000803.1:0-3438 GCA_039588935.1 Gemmatimonadota bacterium
CAACGTCGTGGCAAAGGCCGACGCTTCGACCGAGTTCAGCCACGGCGCGTCCACCGTAGCCCACAGCGTCTGGCCCTCTGACAATGCGTGCGCGTCCAGATCCGAGGCGAGCGGTGCGGTTGCCGCGAGCACCGCCCCGAAGCTATCCGCACTGAACAACGCCCCAGACGTCGGGTCGAAGAAGCCTGTCGTCTCAGGCGCATCGTAAGTCGGCGGACGCAAGGCCGTGATGCTCCTCCCGCCCAAATCGAACGTCTGCCCCGGGTTCAGCAGATGCACGCGATCCATCGGGAGTGGCGCCCACAAGCTCATCTTGCCCACCGCCAGGAACGTCGTGATCACCTTTGCCTGCGGTGCCAGAGCCAGCAGCTCGCTGAGGCTCCCCACGTGATCCTGGTCCGTATGTGTCAACCAAATCCATCGCAGGCTGGCCGGATCGACCACCGACGTCAGCGCTTCCATGAACTCGCCGCTCTCAGGCACGAGGCCGGTATCCACCAGCATCGGCTGCGCTCCGTCAATAAGGAACGCGTTCACCGGAACCACACCGAGTCCCGGCACCTCGAACTCTGACGGCAGGACTGTGATGTCTTCCGTCACCCTAAATGGGGTTTCCATAGCTGTACCTCGTTTCTTTAAGTATCTGGGCAGTCAACCCACGCCCCGAGGCTAGGGGTGCGAGCCGCTCAGCACGACCAACTCGGCTCCGCAACATTTGTCCGTTCGTCCAGCCTATGACAGACTCAAAACCACATGTGCAGACGTAAGGGAGCAGTTATATTGGTAAGATGGTATAATGGTACCGCTTTGGCAACTAACGATGAGATCAACCCCGCTCACGCCGGTGAGTTCCAGGGGTGGGTCTCAATCTAGGTGTGTGGTTGCTTCGGTCGATGTACTGACTTTAGGGCCTCTCCGAAGAGGTAGCCTGGCCATGTCTTCTCATGTTTTAGATTCTTTGAGGTTAGGCCCGAGACTAGCTCCGTTGTACCGCCCCATCCACCTAGGATCCAGGCTCGCTTGACAAATCGGTATATCAATACCACATTACGTTTTCAGTCATCCGAAACGACATTCCCTATCGGCGACTCTCTGCCACCAAGATCGAGTGCCGCGCCGCCTATAGATCCGCGCTTTGCGTCACAACCAAAGCTGTGACAACCTGCACTAAGTGTGTCAGCGAGCGCGCTTCAGGTAACAGCCGACTACAAGCGGATATCGGAACCTGCCGTGCGGCGGGCGGGTGGTTGAATTAACGAAAACGACCAAAGGGCACTGTCAATTCAAATGAATCCTCCTGGTAGCGGTACCTCCTCGACCGCGACCGGCACGGGCTCTCTCATCGACCGCCTGGCGGCTCTGCCCAGTTTGGCGACAATTCCCCGAGCGGAGCTGGAGTGGCTGTCTGCGCACGGCCGGTTCGTGGCACGCGAAGCCGGCGTCGTGGTTGCTCCTAAGGGTGAGCAGGTTGAAAAGCTCTTGATCATTCTGTCCGGACACATTTCCGTCTGGGTGGACAGAGGTGCGGGGCTCCATCGCGTCATGGGATGGCGTACCGGAGAAGTAACCGGCATGCTGCCCTACTCCCGGATGAAAGGACCGCCCGGCGACAACCGCACCGAGGAACCGACCGAGTATCTCACAATCCACCGCGATCTCTTTCCGGAGATGATCCACCTATGTCCGGTGTTCACCGCGTACACCGTACACCTCATGGTCGACCGCGCGCGCAGTTTCAACACCAGCGACCTGCAGGACGAAAAGCTGATATCTCTCGGGAAATTGGCAGCCGGCCTTGCCCATGAGCTGAACAACCCTGCATCCGCGGCTGTACGCGGCGCCAAGCAGCTGCTGGAATACCTGACCGCGGCAGACACCGCATCCCGGGCGCTCGGCGCAGCCGGATTGACCGACGAGATGCTCGTTTCGATCAAGCAGGTGCGCGCTGCCTGCCTGGCGAAACCAACCGGCGATGTCTTGACGCCAATGCAGCGAGCGGACCGTGAAGACGAGATCGCCGGCTGGTTCGCACGCCACCGGTTGGACCCGGCTCACGCGGTGCCGCTCGCCGATACCGCGGTGACCATCGAAGCGCTCGATATGCTAACCGAAGCTACATCAGGCAACACGCTCGATGCGGCGCTCCGCTGGATCGCGGCCGGGTGCTCGACACGGTCACTCGCGAGCGACATAGAGCAGGCCACGGCCCGTATCTACGAGCTCGTAGCCGCAATCAAGAGATTCACATTCATGGACAACCTGGCCGGGCCCGAGCCGGTGGATGTGGAGGCCGGACTCCGCGACACTCTCAGAGTCCTGGCCGCGAAGGCGAAATCGCAAGGTGCCGCCATGACGCTCGACGTCGCGGCCGACCTCCCACGGGTGCACGCAGCCGGCAGCGAACTCAACCAGGTGTGGCTGAACCTGATCGACAACGCTCTGGACGCAATCAGCAATTCCGGCCGAATCGAGATCAGCGCCCGGGTGGAACTGGACCAGGTCGTGATCTGCGTGGTCGACGATGGATCCGGCATTCCACCAGACGTTCTGCCCAGCATCTTCGACCCCTTCTTCACCACCAAGCCGCCCGGGCAGGGTACGGGGCTTGGCTTGGACATCACCCGGCGGCTGCTGCGTCGCTACCACGGTGACCTGGCAGTCGAATCTCGGCCGGGCCGAACGGAGTTTCGAGTGACCCTCAGGGTCGAGCAGCCTCCACCCGCCGAGGATAGCCAGCAAAGCCAGGACAGTAACGCAGATTGACCTGCAGCCGGTCGCATTCTTTCATACCGTATGTTACCTGCGACTTCATTCGGAGTAGCAGATGTCGAAGCCCGTCATCCTGACACTCGATTATGCCCCCACATCCTTCGCGCCGTCGAGCGAGATCTGCTGGTCAAGTACGGGGTGGAGTACCGGATCGCCCGAGCCGATTCGGGCCAAGCGGCCCCGTCAGAACGTGGCTTCACTATATCAGCCGAGAATCAGTAGGTCGCGATGAATACGGGTTGAGGCACCGTGGGTAGGGAATCCACTGCGCGCGTCCATGGTGTTGCCGTGAAAGGACCTCGAAGAAAGTGTGCCCCGACTGCCTCCTGACCTCAGCAGTCCACCTGAGGTAGGTTCAAGGGGTGACCGGGGCGTCCGCCACACAATCCCGCCAACACATTGACCGAGAATCAGTAGGTCCAAGAGTAGCGTGGCGGAGGCAGTCGCAGCGATACAACTGTAGCGATTCTAGTGGGGTCGTCGCCTGAAGGCGACCGGACTGCAACAACAGAGGCATTGCTCCGCAAGACCATTCAAGGACCGTGATGATCGTTGAGATTCTCGGAGTTTGGGGCCCCTTTTGGGGTACCCTAACGAAGAAGGCCACTCCGAGGAGCGACCTTTGAAATCGCGAACATGTTGTAGTGCAAGTGGTTAGTTTCATACCCC
>JBDGYW010000804.1:0-3437 GCA_039588935.1 Gemmatimonadota bacterium
GTCTTCTTTGGTCTGTGGCGCGTGGGTGGGCTCATGTTGATCGGGATGGGTCTGATGAAGTTGGGGGTGTTTTCGGCGCGAAAAGACGAAGGGTTCTATCGTCGGATGCTCTTGTGGGGATACGGCCTGGGACTGCCGCTGGTGGCGATTTCGGCTTGGCAGTTGGCCACGCACGATTGGAATTTCGTTTTCCTTCAGCAGAGGGGAGTGCACTGGAACTACGTCGGCAGCGTGCTCGTTTCGCTGGGACATATCTCGGTAGTCATGCTTGCCGTGAAGGGCGATTGGCTCGGCTTCCTGGAAAGACGCTTCGCCGCGGTCGGACGCATGGCGTTCACCAACTACCTCATGCAGTCGATTCTCTGCACCACCATCTTCTATGGGTATGGATTCGGTCTCTACGGAAGCCTGGATCGGCCAACCCAGATGATCATCGTGGTCGCGGTCTGGGCGCTCCAGCTCTCTTACAGTGCCTGGTGGCTCGATCGGTTTCGCTACGGACCGGCCGAATGGGTCTGGCGGCTGCTGACCTATCGCAAGGTGCCCGGTTTTCGCAGGGAGATCGCTGCCACACCTATCCGAAGTTGAGGGAGATCTATGCGCACGCGAAAACCGGCCGTCCTCGTGTTTCTCTTCGCACTGACCACCCTCGCCTGTGGAAGACAAGAGGCAGATCTGGTCCTCACGAATGGGGATGTGTACACGGTTGAAGAGGACCAGCCCTGGGCCAGATCCATCGCGATTTCCGGCAACCAAATCATCGCTGTCCTCGAGGACGAGAGTGAAGCCGAGGCCTATATCGGCCCTGGTACCCGTGTCGTTGACCTCGACGACAGACTTGCAGTACCCGGGTTCATCGACGCTCACGTGCATTTCGCCGGGTTTGCGGCACAGCAGCACGACATCATGCTGATGAACGTTGATAGCGATGAGGGGCTGCTGGAGGAACTGAGACGGGTCGCACCACTTGTGGGTGTAGGCGAGTGGATTACAGGAGGGGATTGGTCGGGGGCCATTCAATGGATGGCCGGCACGGGCGAACTCGACGCTGAGGGAGTCGCTGAGCGCTGGGAGCCCGACCGATTCACCATCGATGGAATCACGGAGAACAACCCCTGTTTCCTCAATAGCTACGATGGCGACCTCTACTTGGCCAACACGGCCGCCCTTGAAGCCGCGGGCCTGGAGAACGCGAGTCTCGAGGGGATGCAACTTCGCGACGGAATCCCCACCGGGTTGGTGTATCGAGGGTCTCCCGCCATCGACCGCATCAGGGCGGTGGTCAAGCCAAAATCCGAGGAGCGTATTCTGAACGAATACCGCACAGGACTCGAGAAACTGGCGGAGATGGGGATCGTTGAGATCCACGATATGATAAGGAGCTTCGCTCAGGTCGAGCGCTTCGTGAAACTGCAAGAAAGTGGTGAGCTCACCGCCCGTGTGTGGGTCCGGCCCTGGCTCGACCTGGACGAGGAGATGTACCAGCGCGGGCTGACGATGGGAGTGCACCCGCAGACCAAAGAGCGCGACTATTTCCTTCGATATGGGGGTTTCAAGAGCGCGAACGACGGTTTTCTCGGCAACCGCGGAGCCATGTTGTTCGAGCCGTATTCCGATCGACCGGACTACAGCGGTCATTACCAGGAGTATAACAGCGACGCGGAGCGACCCGGCAGCCTCGTCGGCAATCCCGACGTCTTCTATGAGTACTGCAAAGCGGCTATCGAACACGGTTTTGCAGTCGACGCCCACGCCATCGGCGATCGCGGGATTTCCGAAGTCCTCGATGTGCTGGAGCGGATCCAGCAGGATTTGGACGCCGATCTGAGCATGTTTCGCATCATTCATGCAGAGATCGTTCAGCCCAGGGAGTTCGACAGAATCAAGGCCCTGAACGTCATCGTGGAAACGAATCCGAGTCAGATACCCGATGATATGCGCTGGCTAATGCTCCGGCTCGGCCCCGACCGGGAGAGGTTGGCCTTCCCATTCCGAACCTTCATGGACAAGGGCATCGTGATGAACTTTGGCTCGGACGTTCCGGGAAACGCGGGGGCGATCTTCTTCAATCATCCGAAATTCGTTCTCAACGCGGCGGTGAACCGCACGAACAACGAAGGCGAACCCAGGGGCGGATGGCAGCCACAGCAGAAGATCACGATTGAAGAAGCGATTCGGGCTTTCACGATCAACGGCGCGTACGCGAATATGCGGGAAGATCACGTTCGTGGTTCCATCAAACCCGGAAAGCTGGCTGACATCACGGTCATCGACAGGAATATCGTGAACAACCCTGACGATCTCCTGAACATGGAGATCGAGATGACGATCGTGGACGGCAACATCGTTTTCGAACGCTGACCGGGGCACGGTCAACCCAATGCGGGTCTCCCCCGCTGTTGGAGGTGCTTTTGCAATATGGGACCAGTTGTTGGATATTGAGCGAAGTGTTAGCAACGGTTCTCCTCTGGCTGAAGCAGGGCACCTCATGCGCAACTGCATGGTGACGATGCACGACCGCGCCGATGGCGCGCGCTCACTCGGGTCCCACCTGAGCGCGTCGCTGCTGCTCTTTGTCACATCACTGAGTGGCTGCGGCTTCCTCTCGGATCCCGAGTACCCCACAGACCTAACCGACTTTCCCGTCGAACGGTCCGCTCTCCTCGAACACCTGAACTTCCTTGCGGCCGACAGCCTCTACGGCCGGATGGCTGGCACGACCTACGAGCTACAAGCCGCCGAGTACGTCCGTGACGAGTTCGTGGCCTACGGCCTCGAGCCGAGCATCGCGGGTTATTTGCAGACTTTCTCTCTCGAATCTCCGGAACGGCGGGGAGAGATCACAGCCGCCGGCAAGGCGAGCCAAGTCGTTTCACAGAACGTGCTCGCCACGTTGCCGGGTCGTGGGGCGCTGGCGAGCGAGTGGGTCGTCATCGGCGCGCATTACGACCACATGGGATTTGAGGAGTCAGGCGACTCCGTCATCGTGTACAACGGTGCCGATGATAATGCATCCGGGACTGCACTGCTGCTGGAGACGGCTCGCATTCTAAGCGAGTTCGTGGCACTGCATACGGGAGCGGATCGACGCTCGATCATGTTCCAAGCGTACGGTGCTGAAGAGATTGGACTGGTCGGGTCGTTCCACTTTACGTTCAACCCCACAGTTCCGGTGGAGGGCATCGTGGCGATGGTAAACCTCGACATGGTGGGACGGCTGCGCGAGGACCTCCTCGTGCGCGGCATCTCGACCGGTGCCTGGTGGTTGAGCATGCTGGCGGACCTCAACGAGGACCGTCTCCAACTAACCTTTCCGGCGGGGACGCCCGACCGGAGCGACCAGTTTCCCTTCCTTCTTCTGGGGGTTCCCGTGCTGCACTTCTTCACGGGCACTCACGCCGAGTACCACACAGCACTTGACGACGTAGGGCTCCTCA
>JBDGYW010000805.1:0-3436 GCA_039588935.1 Gemmatimonadota bacterium
CAACAGAAAGCGGTTGGATGAAGGGATTTCGACTGGAGGAAAAGCGATTTTGAAGACCAGAAAGAGGGTGCTGTCCTTTGAGGGCGTGGACCCTCTTAAGTTGTTTGGGACCCGAGAGGGCCATCTCGCGTTGGTGGAGGAAAGATACCCGGGGGTGGTCGTCGTCCGCGGGGAGGATATCATCCTCAAAGGTAGCGACGACCAACTCGACCGGCTGACCGAGTTTTTCGGCGAGCTGATCGAGATCGCGAGAAACGGCCGGACCATAAACGAACAGGATTTCAGGTACATTCTCAACAAGAAGAACGGAGAGGAGGCGCGGGGCGAGTACGAGGGCCTCGAGAAGGAGGTTCTCGTCACGACCAAGAAGGGACGGCAGATCAAGCCGCGAACACCGGGACAGAAGCGCTACGTCGACGCCATTCACGAACACGACATCACGTTCGGCATCGGACCGGCCGGCACCGGCAAGACGTACCTGGCCGTCGCCTGTGCGGTAGCGGCGCTGAAAGCTCGTTCGATCGATCGGATCTTTTTGGTACGCCCTGTGGTGGAGGCCGGCGAGAGTCTCGGTTTCTTGCCGGGCGATTTCCAGGCAAAACTGGACCCGTACGTGCGACCAGTTCTGGACGCGCTTCACGACATGTTGGGCCCGGATCGAACGACCAAGCTGATGGAAAACGGCACGATCGAAATAGCGCCGCTGGCGTATATGAGGGGCAGGACGCTCAACAACGCCTTCGTGATACTGGATGAGGCGCAGAACACGACCGAACTCCAGATGAAGATGTTTTTGACACGCCTCGGCCAGAACGCGAAATCGATTGTCAACGGCGACATCACGCAAATCGACCTCGAGCCCCCGGCTCGTTCGGGACTGCTCGCGGCGCGGCGGATTCTCCGGGATGTCGACGGCATTAGCTTCGTTTACCTGGGCCACGACGACATCGTGCGTCACAAGCTCGTCCGTAAAATACTGAGTGCCTTCAACGGGGGACCGTCGGACGAGTCCCACGGCGACTAGCTGGAGGGGACAGGACGGCATTAACCGATATGGATATTCAGTCTATAACGAAGATATTCCGCAGGAAAAAAAGCGTCTCGCGTAACGAGCGGGCCGGGAAGTTCTCCAGCAAGTTTATCTTGAGGAGCGACTATTCGCGGGGGCTGATACCGCGTCTGGTCCTCGTGCTGGTGTTTACGGCGATCGCGGTCGTCCTGCTGCAGCCGACACAACGCACCAAAGAGGTCGAGTTCACAGCGGGTGAGATAGCCGACAAGGATATCATCGCTCCGTTCAACTTACACGTGCCGTTCCAACAGGACGAGCTCGATCTCAGGAAAGCGCAGGCGTCTCTCGGCGTTCCGCCCGTTTACGTTCACGACCGCACCGTGGAGGCCGAACTGACCCGGGACCTCACCGTTCTGCTCGACACGGTTGGCACGTTCATAAGCGACGATACCTTGACGTCCGAGCAGAAGATCGAAATGATCGGCGCGTGGCTTCCCAGCCTGTCACAAAACACGTTCAAAACCGTGATATCGCCCTCGACGTTCGATGCGCTCAGCGAGTCGGCCAAGGAGTACCAGCATACCATCCTCGCGCGTGGGCTCGTCGACAACGCGGCGATCATACGGCGCAACAACCACCGTGAGCTCACCGTCGTCGACGGGACGAAGGAGCAAAAACGCAAAGTCGTCGACGTGCTCGATCAGGGACGTCTGGACCAGGTCATCCGCGAGGAGGCAGCGGCCCGTTTCGGAAAGAACCGCGATAAGGCGCAGGTTTTCTTCGAACTGGTGAGGGGGCACGTGCTGCCCAACCTCAGTTTTGACGTCGACGAGACCAACAAGCGCCGCACCGAAGCGACGGCGAAAGTCGAAGATTATTATGTCGTTTCCAAGAACGAACGGATTATCGCCAAGCACGACAAGGTAACGGAAGAGCAGCAGATAATTCTGGGGGCGCTGGAGGATGCGCGTGCGATCCAGAAGACGACGCGAACGCCGTTCACCCTGGTGAGTTTGTACGCCGCGGAGACAATTCGGCTTATATTGTTCTGCATTCTTTTCGGCGGTTATCTCTACGTTTTCCACCGGAAGTGGTACAAGGATTTCGTCGCGGTGAGTGCCGTATTCTCGGTCATGCTGCTCTACCTCATTTTCCTCGCCGTGGTTGTCCGGTTCTCTCTGAGTCCGTACCTCATTCCGGTTCCGTTCGCGGCGATCATGCTGGCCGCGTTGTTCGATTATCGTCTGGGATTGGTGTCGGCTGTGTTCGCCGCGCTGCTCATTCCGTTGGTGACAAATTTCGCGACCAACATTGGTTTCGTCGCTCTGTTGGCCGGTGCGGTTGGCGTGATAGGCATAGAGAAAATGCGGTCTCGCAGCCACGTTTTTTCGATCTTCCTGCACGTATCGGCAGCCTACGTGATCGGGATTGTGAGCCTGGAGCTCGGCCAGGCCGAAGGTGCGGTCGAAATCGTCTCGCAGGTGACGTGGGGGATTGCGAACGGTCTTTTCTCCAGTGCCGCCGTGATGTTCTTACTTCCCGTGTTCGAGGGTCTGTTCGGTCGAACGTCGCGATTCACGCTGCTCGAGCTGACCGACCTCAACAAGCCGATTCTCAAACGGCTCAATATGGAGGCGCACGGAACGTACCATCACTCGATGCTGATCGGCAACCTGGTGGACGCCGCTTCTGAAGCGATCGGCGCCGACGCGCTGAGAGCGAGAGTAATGGCGTACTATCACGACGTCGGAAAGATCTTCAAACCCGAGTATTTTGCGGAGAACCAGAACGGCGGTTTCAACAAACACGAAAAGATCACGCCGCAGATGAGCGCGCTCATACTGGTATCGCACGTCAAGGACGGTGTCGAGCTGGCTCGCGAGGAAAAACTGCCCGAACTGGTGATCGACGCGATAAAGGAGCACCACGGCACGACGGTGATGGCGTACTTCTACCAGAAAGCTCTGGAAACGGATTCGCACTCCAGTTTGAAGAAGGACGATTTCCGCTATCCGGGGCCGCGACCGCGGTCAAAGGAATCGGGGCTGTTGATGTGTGCCGACACGGTCGAAGCGGCGGTACGTTCGCTCAAGGACCCAACGCCGGCGCATATACGCAACATGGTTACAAAACTCATCGATTCCCGCGCGCAGGATGGCGAACTGGACAACAGTGGGACCACGCTCAACGATTTGAACCTGATCAAGGAAAAATTCATCTCTATTCTCACCGGTATTTACCACAAGCGGATCGCCTACCCGGGGCAGGAAGAGGAGGCAGAGTCTCCGAGTGAATCTGTCGTTAAATCGGTCTGACGAGTCGGAGCTGCCCTGGCTCGACGATGAGACCGTCGGATTCCTCCGGCAGGTCGGCAGGTCCCTGGGTCCCGCGGCCGCGACCGTCAATCTCGTTGTCGTCGACGAC
>JBDGYW010000806.1:0-3435 GCA_039588935.1 Gemmatimonadota bacterium
AAACGCCCTCGCAGGCTACCGCGTTGCCGCTTCCGTAGCCATCATCTTCCTCAGTTCCACAGCACTGTGATCGCATTGCTACCCACCCGCCTGGGCCCGACTTGGGCATCATGACGCGCTGCGCGATGCAGACTTCGCCCTGAGTTATTTTTGTGGCGCCCACGGAGTTCCACATTATCTCGCTAGCTTCCCCCGCGATCGCCTCACCGATCAGACCCTCCATGAAAGCAAATGAACCAGATTCGCCGATCGGCACATCCTCAAGAGCTTCCACAAGCGTTGGCATCATCTGATGCGTCAGGCTGGGGACTGCCCCGGATGCAATGAGGCTTTCCACAACCCTGTTGATGTCTTGCTGCGATCTGATCGCCCTGTCTGACCATAGTCTTGCAGTCATGTCAGCGCCGCAATCCTGCTCGTAAGCCGCTTGAAGTCCCGTTCCTCGAGATCACGGAACAAAAGATCATCCGCGATACCATCTTGATTAGCTCGCACCCCACCGTCGTCGTTCAAAAACACCGGAGGCTGAACGGGAACTCCACCCGCCTGCGGAGTCTCTAACACGAATTGCTTTTTTCCATTCGCCGTAGTTTCACGCCAATACTTGTCCCCGACATTCGCAACCCGGATATCGTGGCCACGCGGGTCGTAAAGGACCCTCGCTTCCAGCTCATAGTAAACCCGGCCGCCCCATCGCTTATCCTCGGATGTCTCGATCGAATAGAAAAAACATGATCTTGGCGAAACCAGCTTGCCTGTGTTGAACACGTTCCAGACGTTGGCGTTGACTTTGTTTTCGAATGCCGCGTTGATGCCAATCCATGAAAACGGGCTACTGACATTCCGCTTCAACACGAAGATAGGGAGCCGGCGCTGACGCACGGGGAGCGGGCCATATCTGTGCCCTGCCGCGTTGGTGACTGGACCATTGAGCCCCTTTTTTCTCTTCACTGGTGGCCCTAGTTCCGTCGCGCTCCATGGCCAGACTATGTCTTGCAGATTCTTGCCGTAGGCTCGCTCTTCACTCAGCACAAGGGATTCAACCTTGAATCTCCATTCCCTCGTGAGCGGATTCTCTTTCTGGTCAACCGGTATATTGATCGCGCGGAGGCTGGGGTTTTTGTACGTGACGACAACGAGCCAATGCAGCCGCCCCTCCGTCCCTGTCCGGCTTTGCGACGCAACTACCTCATCCACCTCCAGCGCGTTATCCACGTGATGAACCGGCGTGCCGCTCTCATCGATCCAGATGTCCATCGTCGCATCGACTCGTTGAACTTGATCGTTAGGCGGCTGCGCTCCTTGCGCTCGCGCTATCACCTGCTGGCCCACGGTTGGGGCGTCCATGCTCACGACATAGGTAATTACAGCGCTGACGCCTCGACGAACTTCCTTCGCTTGAGTCGATTGGATCTTGCACGTAACGAGCTTAGCCATTTAGATGTCCTCGAGAATTTCCGCGTCCGTTGCTTGGCTAATCTCCCGAACATCCTCTCGCCTCTGTTCCTGGAGTTCCCTCAGAATGCCCTCCAGTTTTTCTAGCTGAATCTTGTTATTCAGATCCAGGCTTGCGAGCGACTTATCTCCGGCGGTTTGCTCCCGGATGTCCTGCTTTTTTCGTGCCGCGGCTTGCCTCAAGTCGAACTGTTCTAGCGCTACTCGATCTCGCCGCGCCCTTGATTCAACCGTGCCGCTGAAGTCGTTCTGCTGTCTGACTGCCTGCGATCGAAGGAACGCCTCCCGATCAACGCCCCTAAACGCCTCCTGATCGCTGGATCTCCGATCACGGAAATGAGCTGCGAGCCCTGCCCTCCGCCCCCGCGTCCCTACGCCAGTCTCGAACCGCTCGATGGCCTCCTGGCGAGACTCACCAAACCGCTCGTTCGCTTCTCCCGTGAGCTCCAAACGCCTAGCTTCGATGGCCCTGGCTTGAGCATCAAGGACCGCGTTTCTCGCTTCCCGCTCTGTATCGCTGACCCTACGTACAGCTTTTCCAAAGACGAAATCTTTGGCTAGGTTGAATTGCGTCACACCCGTGAGTACCCCAGCGGCCGCTTTCGCTGCCTTGCCAAAAGTGACGTCGCGCTGGAAGTCCCTTGTCTTGCCCGCTGCATTGTCCACCACCCTAGCTAGTTCGCCGAACTCGCTGATTAATGGCGCCATTGCCGTGATGCGAACTGCCTGGAGGTTGACGGACATCCTGGCTGTCTGCGCATTGAAGTCACGATACACATCTGAAACGTCGCTTGTGATCCCCGATAGCGCTTCCAGTGTTGTGCCCAACGAGTCCGCCTGTGCTTCCAGTGCGTTGAAGTCCGCAATGGCTTGCGCTGATTGCTCCGCGATAACATCAAAGACAGCGGTGATTCCGCTGGCCACGCCACCAGAATCAATCCCAACGCCAAGGACAATGTCTTCTAGTCCCATTAGAGCTTGCCCCGCACTGCGCTCTTGAACCCAGTCTTCGCCGCGCTCTTAGCCCTAGTCGAGGACCGGCCAACGATCTGGCGAATCTGCCTACTGTACAAGATTGGGTAAAAGATTCTCGGCCCGAACGACGATCGCGGGATAGTCGCGAACCATCGCTTACCCAGTCTTTTGACTCTAAGAGACTGGCGCATTTTGCCAGTCCTGGACGGCAGGCTTTGCACGAGCTGCCGCTTGATCACCTCGGCGCCCCGCTTGGTGGCAGCCGTCGCGCCCATCTCAATCGTCTGCTTGGCTCGTTTGAGCCTCCGCTCCGCACCACTAGTGTCTACTGTCAGCCCCATCCTTGAGCTCCATCTGTGCTTGTGCCCAGTCCCCTGGGTCTAACATGTCGTCGCTATCGGAGTCCTTCTCGTCGGCCATCAGATCATAGTAGGCGACCCACAACCAATACTCCCTAGGCGTCAGCATACTACGAAAAGTTCGAATGGATGGTATGCCGAACTTTTCACATAGAGACAGCGTTAATCGGAGATCTGGGTCGTCTCCGATGTTTTTTTTAGTTCCTCCACGCTGTTGTCGGATTCTTCGTTGTGATCCTGCATCTCCCGCATGATTCGGCCGGAGATAGCAAAGTCCATCTTGCCAAGCCAATCACGATCCATGTCACCAAAAATCGGGTCGTTGTCCGCATCCACGAGCTGCGCGATAGCTCTGTCCACGAATATCGCTTTGGCATCCAGATCGCCAGCATAGAGCGGCTTTAAGAGCTCGCGCGTCTCTTCATCCGAAAGATTGCGAATTCGGATCCAACCAAAACCGTCTATCTCCGTCTCTCGATAACGCGTTACGATTTTTGATCGAAAATGATCACGCGTTGCCAGCTGCCGCCCGTTTGTTTCGCTCATAGCAGAGCCTCATCGCCTCCTTGCGAATGGAAAAAGGAATATCGTGCTTGGTGATATTCCAGTGGATCTTGTTGTCCCCATGGAGACAGATCCCTAGACT
>JBDGYW010000807.1:0-3434 GCA_039588935.1 Gemmatimonadota bacterium
CGCCAGGAGGATTGAAGGGACTCCCTGTTACATACGCCGCTGGCCAACAAGTGGACCGAACCGCATGCTTGTGACCGATGCCTGAGCCTTGGAGTAAGCCAGGATGACAGAAGCTCTTGTCCGCCTCAAAGTCGCGTTGTCGCCCGCATCACCGACAATCCTAATCGCTGCGTTCGGATGCCTCACTGTGTTCGGCTGGAGTGGAGTCAACGCGCAACGCGTTGGCGAGAACGAACTGATTTCGTTCGACACGTACCACACGGTCGAGGAGGTCGAAGCGTTCCTCGAAGCCATCGTTCACCAGTACGACGATCTGGCCGATTTGGTTGAGATCGGCCATAGCCGAGCCGGCCGCCCGATCTTGGCAGTAGAGGTCAACAATCCCGAGAGCGGGCCTGCCCGGGAGAAGCCCGCCTTCTACCTCGATGGGAATATCCACGGAGGCGAGGTGCTCGCCGGCGAAGGAGCTCTGTATTTCGTCAATCACCTGCTCACCAATTACGGTCACGACGCGGAGATCACGGCGCTGGTTGACACGCGCGCTTTCTACGTAGTGCCGCTAGTCAATCCGGACGGTCGGGCAATCTCTATCAACACACCCGAAAATCATCGCCGGAATATTCGCCCCGACGACGAGGATGACGACGGGAGGGACGATGAGGATCCGCCCGAGGACCTCGATGGCGATGGCAGGATTCTCCGGATGCGCCTTGTAGATCCGGACGGCAGGTGGCGGATGTCCGACGAAGACTCGCGCCTGATGGTGCGACGACGTCCCGACGACAGAGGCACCACCGGCACTCGCTATAGCGTGTACACGGAAGGTATCGACAACGACGCTGACGGTCGATTCAACGAAGATCGTGTAGGCGGTGTCGACCTCAATCGCAACTTCCCTGCTAACTGGAGCCCGGCGCAGTCTGGATCGGGACCCTTTCCGCTCTCGGAACCGGAGACTCACGCGTTGGTGGAATACATCACGTCGCACCCAAACATCGCCGCCATTCACACCTACCACACGAGTGGTGGGCTGCTACTCCGGTTTCCCACAATGGCCGATCAAGATTGGGAGTTCCCGCGATCCGATATCGAGGATTATCACGCGATCGCCGAGGATGGAGTAGACTTGACCGGCTACATCAACTACGCGCACGAAAAGCAAGCGATCGTCGATCTCATGAATCCGGGTCATGGCGTGTTCAACGACTGGGCCTCTAGTGTTTTCGGCGTGTTCGCGATGACGACCGAGATGTGGTCGCATGCTTTCGCCGACGGGCAGCTGGCGGAGTTGGAGTGGAACGACGAGGTGCTCGATGGTAAGGGGTTCATCGATTGGTATCGATTCGACCACCCACAGCTTGGAGGAGTAGAGCTGGGCGGTTGGGACCGGTGGTCCACGGCGAGCCCTCCGGAACATTTGATCGCCGATGAGCTGGACCGCAACAACCGGTGGGTGTTGGCGTTTGCAGCGAAGCTACCGCGGGTTGCGATATTGGACGCATCGGTCGCGGAGGTCGACGGCGAACCGGGTGTGTTAAACATTCGCGCGACGATCTCAAACACGGGATGGATGCCAACGGCTACGGCGTACGCTCGTGAAATGTTGGAGATTGCGAAACCGGTGACGGTGTCCGTGACCTTGGCCAACACCGAACTGTTAGAAGGCCAGGCGCCGCGTCTATCGCTGGGCACTTTACCGGGCGCTCGTGACGGGCATACCCCGCAGATGGAAGTCAGCTGGCGGGTCCGTGTCATGGATATGTCGGCGCCGGCCAACGTCTCCATAGAGGTGTGGTCGGAGAAGGCTGGCGTGGCACGTGTTAGATGCGAATTGCCAACTGGCGGCTGTTAGCGTCCAGCTAATGTGCCAAGAGGGGGGCGGCGTTCGATTGCCCCCGCCCCTTTGACTCTCCCCGCCGCACCCTGAAAGAAGTTTGTGGACCCCAGCGCTAAGCACAGCCCTTCCCGGCTACGAGAAGGAAGGTATTAGACAGTACACACCGAATTATCCTGATGAATAGACCGCGATTTTCATCGCAAACGATGGTACCTCTGCGCATATTCCATTTAGTGTGAACCTGCCCCTCCAACCAGGAGCACCTCGATGACAAAGCTGCGTACTCTAGTTCTGTATGTATGCCTACTCGGATTTCTTTCTGCACCTGCCCTGACACAACAGCCCTCTATTGAGGATCTCCGCGAGGAGGTGCGCCAGGAGGTCGTATCGTTGGCCAAACTCACCCAGGAAATGGTGGACATGGTGTACAGCTTCAGCGAGTTGGGATTTCAAGAGGTGTGGACCGCGGACTATCTGGTAGGGATTCTCCGCCAGGAAGGATTCCAAGTCGAGCGTGGTGCCGCAGGCATGCCCACGAACTACGTGGCAACGTGGGGTAGTGGTAGCCCTGTGGTCGGCTTCATGGGAGACTTTGACGGCCTTCCGGAGACCAACCAGAAACCAGGTGTACCGTGGCAAGAGGCATTGGTACCGGGCGGCCCCGGCCACGGTGAGGGCCACAACACCACTCCATCGGTAGACATAACGGCAGCTATTGCGGTGAAGCGCGTGATGGAGCGGCACGGACTCGAGGGAACGCTCAAGGTGATTCCGGGCGTCGCGGAAGAGTTGGTGGCCTCGCGTACCTACATGGTGATGGCCGGTCTGTTCGAGGGCATGGATATTATGCTGTCGACCCATGTGGGTAGAAGCATGACCACGGGATGGGGCATCTCCGGATCGGGTCTCGTCTCCACCATGTTTACCTTCCATGGCAGGACGGCGCACGGAGCGGGATCACCTTGGTCTGGCCGCAGCGCGCTCGATGGGGTGGAGCTGATGAACGTGGGTTGGAACTTCCGGCGCGAACACCTGAGGCTGCACCAGCGATCTCACTACGTGGTGGCCAACGGTGGCAACCAGCCCAACGTCGTGCCCGGAGAAGCAACGGTCTGGTACTATTTCCGCGAACTCGACTACGATCGCATCAAGGGTCTGCACGAACTCGGCCAGACGATGGCCGAAGCCGCCGCTATGATGACTTCGACTACGGTGGAAGAACGTGTGCTCGGGTCGGCGTGGCCGTCAACCATGAGTAAGCCACTCGCTGAACGAATGCAGGCGAACATCGACCGGGTCGGCATGCCCGATTGGTCCGAAGCCGATTTTGCGCTAGCAAAGGCTGCGCAACGAATGTACGGCGCGGATGTAGACAGCCTCCGGACGACAGTCGATACGTTGCGCGAAGCGAGCCAAGGCATGGGTGGCGGAAGCGATGACATCGCGGAAGTCTCCTGGAATGTGCCGACGGTTCGGTTGCGTTACCCCGCGAACATCCCGGGGATGACCGGTCACCATTGGTCCAGCGGCATCGCCGAGGCTACTCCAATTGCTCACAAGGGCTCGAACCAGGGCGCTCAGGTGATCGCGATGACGG
>JBDGYW010000808.1:0-3427 GCA_039588935.1 Gemmatimonadota bacterium
GTGCAAAAGACAAGTTCAAGGTGAAGGCGGACGGGTACAAGATCGAGATCCTCGAAGATGAACTCGACCCGTTGGAAGACGCGGTCAACGACGGGGCGGGTTGGAATAACTCCGACACGTCCGACCTCGACGTGGACGATGCGAGCAAGTTCCAAGATGGGCACATCATCCTCGTGGAGAGCGAGAAGATGGTCGTCCAGTCGGTGGACACAACCGCCAACACGATTGATGTGTACGCTCGTGGTTTCGGGGATACCTCGGCGGCGGCCCATGCAGACGATACCGCGGTTTACATCGTCGGGATGGCTCGGTTGGAAGGCGACGACGCCGATTATGGACCCGTGGTGGATATCACCGCGCCGTACAACTACACGAGCATTTTCCAGAAGGCGATCAAAATCTCCGGGACGTTGCAGGCGATCACCCAACACGGGATCGATGACGAATTCCTGTACCAGGCCAACAAGGCTGTCCCCCACCTGCTGCGGCTGATGGAACGGATGGCTTTCTACGGAGAAAGGGTGGTAGGGTCTGCATCTTCACCGCGTTCGGCTGGAGGGCTGGGGATCTTCATCACGGATAACACCGTGGCGGCCGGTGGGGCAATCACCAAGAGCCATGTCGATTCTCTCATGGAAGAGATCATCATGGACGGGGGTTACCCCGATTTGCTGGTGATGAACCCGCGTGTGGCGAACGACCTGCGTGCACTGCTGGACAGCTCCAGCTTTGTGCGGGTGAGCCAGGACGAAGACAAGCTCGGCCTGGATGCCATCGAGCGAGTGATGACCCAGTACGGCGAGTTGGAACTGGTGATGGACCGCTGGTGCCCAACGAGCACAGCCTACGTTTTACAATCGAGCAAGGTGGGGTTCTATGCCCTGCGTGAGTTCGAGAGCTACGAGCTGGCCCGTTCGGGTGACAATCTCAAAGGCGAGGTGGTGGGTGAGTTCTCGATCCTGGTCGCCAACGACAAGGCGCATGGGAAGATCACGGGGATCACGACCTAGCAGCAGGATGCTGCTAGGTTTAGGAGAACGGCAATTGGCTTGAAGGTGTGAGGAGATTTCTATTGCCGTTCTCCACTAAATGCAAGACATCCATGTAGGGGCGGAGCATGCTCCGCCCACGGGCGACTACCTAGCAGAATTGCTGCTAGGTTTAGGAGAACGGCAAATAGCTTGAAGGTGTGAAGAGACTTCTTTTGCCGTTCTCCACCTGGAGGAAGAAAAGGCCAGGGGGAGAGGGACGGGCGGTGGGGTAGGGAAGGTAAGGCGGGTGTGGGGAGAGTGATAAGCGGTTTCAGGAGGAGATGACCCCGCCTTACCGAGCAATTATTGATTGATGATTGATCAAATTGAGATGTAGTTGAATAGGAGGAAATCGATTATGGGTTTCACATTGAGCGAGATATTGAGAGACGTTTACACCGAGCTGGGGCAGTTGCAGGTCTCATCGGCGACTGGCGGGGGCGATAACTATGTCACCGACAGCAAGATGGCGAACACAGGCGGTAAGGATGATGTCTGGAAGAACGGGGCTGCCTTCATCATCGAAGATGCCGGGGGCGCGGGCGCAGCACCGGAAGGTGAATATAAACTCGTCACCGCTTACGATGACGCCACCGGGAAGTTCACCATGGAATCAAACTTCTCCGCCCAACCAGCCTCGGGGGATGTGTATGGGATTGTCAGTGAGTATTACCCCCTGTATACGATGATCGAGCTGGTGAATGCCGGGCTGCGATGTCTGGGTGACATTGCCTTGGTGGATACGACCACATTGGATACCGTCACCGGCCAAACTGAATATACCGCTGCGCTGGCCTGGAAACGGAGGCCGCCGGTGCGGATCGATTACCAGGGGGAGACCGGCGATGGCGATGATAATCGATGGACGAGGACCTATGACTGGGAGTTCGTCCCAGCCGCGCCGGGGACGACGGGGTTGATCGCCTTCCAGAATGAGCTGCCCGCGGGACGGGACCTGCGCATCTGGCACATGGATGCCCACCCACGGCTGAACACTTTTGAAGATGAGATCGCCGAGGTGCTGGCGCCAGAGCTGGTCGTAGCCGCCTGTGTGGAACGGGCGCTGCGCTGGCAGAATTCCCGGCTGGGTGGTGGGGACCCTTTCCTGTTGCAACGTTGGAATGACGCCAAGGTGGAGCTGGGGCGGTCAATTTTCCGCTTCCCGGTGTGGCGTCCGAGGCGGGTCGCCCGTTCCAAACTGGCAGGCATGGAGGGATAAATGGTCGTGCGCGTGTATCCAGGGGCGAAAAGCCCCACACATGAGATCAGCTTAAGCGATGGGGTCAACACCTGGGGGCTGCGGTTGGATGGCGGCCCACGGGCATTGCAGGAGATCCCCATGACGCCCTCGACCCTGCAGTTCACCGGTGGAGGGACCAAGTTCGGTGATTGGGAACCGGGGATGAGCCATATCGAACAGCGCACCTGGGAAGGGGGGCGGGGTGAAGAGGAATTCGTGGACGACCCAACCCGCTTTTTCGACAGCCGTATGGCCTGGACTCTGACACCAGGGCGGCTGCTGCCCGCGCCCCAATGGCGATTTGCAAGTGGACTGCGGGAATCTTACGAACATTTGCCAGGTGATGTCTCCTGGCAGGCTCTACTCGACGATAAGCGCTACCTGTCGATGGATTTCACCGTGGGCGGGTCGGCCTTTGATGCTCAAAAAGTGTACTTATGGGTGCGGCGAAAAGGCTCGCCCGGTATCCTAACAGCGGCGGTGTTCACCGATGATGGCGGGGAACCGGACAGCCAGATCGCTAACAGCGCGGGTACGGCGACGATCAGTGGCATCACGGATGTGGTCAGTGAGTGGGTTGGGTTGGATGTCTCCGCGATGGCCGATTTGAGCGCGAGCACAAAGTACCACGTGGTGGTGTACGGCGCATCCGGCGACAACGCGGCCAACCACTGGGAGGTGGGAATAGACAAGAGCGGATCCAACTCGAAGTATTCCAGCGATGGGAACACATGGAGTGATGCCGAGTTCACCCATTATCACCGAGTGGTGGGTGGTGGAGTAGACCGGAAATGGCATGTCTTCGAATTCCGCGGGGCGCTGTATGCCGTCGACCAACGGGCGGATGGGACGGCTTCGAGCCTGTATATCAACGGTGTCCGGGGCAAAGCCACCGGCGGCACTGCGACGACGCTACAGGATACGGATCAAAGCTGGACGGCCGATGCCTGGATCGGAGGGTGGGTGCGGATCGTCGATGGGACAGGTAAAGGGCAGTTCCGGCAGATCAGCGATAACGACACGGATACACTCACGGTGGATAGCTGGGATGTAAATCCAGATAGCTCCTCGGTATACGTGATCTATGGGGTGGATGACTGGACGGATATCTCGCCTGGCAGCGGAGATCAGATCGATGGGGTCGTCACCGACATCG
>JBDGYW010000809.1:0-3417 GCA_039588935.1 Gemmatimonadota bacterium
TATAATCGCAGCCTCCGCAGCTCGTTCGTGTTGCTACTCACCAGTCGGGGAGGATTTCTCTTTGGATCCATCTCAATCCTTGGGACAACAGCATCCCTTCATAGGCGAAATGGGGGTGAACAGAATATGTCCAGACTTACATTGACGTACGCCGGTTTGTTATCCGCCCTCGTTTTGTCTGTCGGAGTCAGCTCCGGCAGCGCGACGGAGGAAGAGACCCAAGCGCCCGCTCAATCGTCATATCTTCTTCGTTCTTCTGTCCTCGGTTCCGCGGGCTCCCCTGGGTCCAGCGCGGGGTTTCAAACCAACGGGACCCTGGGACAATCGACGCCCATCGGCGAAGGATTGGCCGGGGAAAACGTTCTCGAAGCGGGTTTCTGGATCGCTTGGCTCCGAATTCCGACGGGTGTGAGCATCCCCATTGTTTTCGAGAACAAGCTCGGCCAAAACTACCCGAACCCGTTCAATCCTTCGACCACGATAGGGTACACGGTGGCAAGCGACAGCCCTGTGCAAATCACGATCTTCAATGTCAAAGGGCAACGGGTGGCCACGTTGGTGGACGCGCTCAAAACGCCTGGAAACTACAACGCCACTTGGGACGGCAGAAACGACCAGGGCAGATTGGTTGCCACCGGGGTTTATTTCTATCGCCTCCGGGTCGGTTCCTACAGCTCGGTCAAAAAAATGGTTCTGCTCAAATAGCGAGGTGATACAAATGAAACGCCAGACAGTGCACTTTCTCGCGTTTTTCTCTCTGCTTCTCTTTTTCACCTTATCCTTTGCCGCGGTGCCGCGTCTGATCAACTATCAGGGGATACTGACTGACACCGAACAGATCCCGATCGATGGCCCGCACGATCTGACCTTCATGATATATCCCGATAGCGTCACCACGACGGCATACTGGACGGAAGTCCATAACTCGGTCGATATCGATATGGGTCTTTTCAACGTTATTCTCGGGAGCACGACACCGATTCCGGACAGCTTGTTCGCCAATGGCGAGCGATGGATAGGGATCACTGTCGACTCGGACCCTGAAATGGCGCCGCGGATGAAGATCACATCCGTGCCGTGGGCTCTACGCGCCGCGGTGGCGGACTCGGTATTGAACGGTAGCGGCGGGAACACGCTCGACCAGGCCTACGATCAAGGGGGACCGGGAGTGGGGCGTACCATCGACGTCGACGCGGGCGGAGTGGTGTTGGACGCTACCGCCAACGGGGAAGGGAATCCCGCTTTGTTGATCCAGGGCGATGACCTGTACGAACCGGGGATCGAGCTGGACAACGATTCGCAGACGTGGCGGATGCATGTCCAGGGAACCGGCGAGTTCGGGATCACTAAGGGTGTGGCGTTCACGCCGCTTCGGATCGCCAGCAACAGTTTTAACAACGAACTGGTGTTGACGACCGACGGCGTGGGGATCGGGATCAATACGCCGGCGGAGATGTTGGAAGTCGATGGAGCGATAAGGGTCGGGAACACGACGAACAGCAACATGGGTACCATTCGTTGGACGGGATCGGACTTCGAGGGGTACGACGGGGGCGCGTGGATATCGTTCACTTCCACCGGCAGCGGCATGGATAATGACTGGACGGTTTCCGGAGCTGACATGTATTCGGCCGTGTCCGGCAATGTAGGTGTCGCAACATCCGATCCCAAAGCCCCGTTTCATGTTGGCAGCGGCGAAACCGTACTGTTCGGCGCGGACACGACGGGTGTGGGTGCCAGACTGATGTGGCTGCCGGGTCAACTTGCGTTTCGCGTTGGCCGGGCTACTGGCACCGAATGGGATCCAGATTCGACCGGGATGTGCTCGTTCGCTTCCGGCTATGCGACCTTGGCGTCTGGTAGAGATTCGAATGCGATGGGGAGAAGTAACCGTGCGGTAGGTATCGGGTCTGTCGCCATGGGGGCGTACACAGAAGCCCGGAATGATTACAGCATTGCAGTGGGTTCGAGCTCGATAGCCGCTTCGAACTTCGCCATAGCGATGGGAAATCACACCCGGGCATCGGGACTCGCTGCCGTCGCTCTGGGAAACAGATCTGAGGCACGCGGCATCGGCTCGGTAGCACTGGGAAACGAAGCGATTGCCGGGCACGATTACGCGGTCGCCGCGGGATTCGAAACCCGAGCCGAGGGCTACGTTTCGACCGCTTTGGGTCAATCGACTACGGCCTCGGGCAGCATATCCTTCGCGGTGGGACAGGGTTGTGAAGCGTCGGGATTTGCTTCTACGGCATTGGGCGGTGGGACGACGGCATCGGGCAATCGAGCCTTCGCGGCAGGAAATACGACCGTCGCCTCCGGGCATGGCTCCGCTGCATTTGGCACGAGTACGACAGCCTCTGCAAGTGACGCTTTGGCGACGGGGTACAATGCCGCTGCGTCGGGCAACGCGTCGACGGCGATGGGCTACGGATTGAAGGCGGAGGCGTTTAGCACAGCTGCGTTTGGCCGTTATAACATTGGCGGCGGGACGCCAAGCAGTTGGATACTAACAGATCCTGCGTTTGAAATCGGCATCGGGACGAGTGACATAATCCGTAAAAACGCGATGACCGTACTCAAGAGTGGCTACGTCGGGATTGGAACGCACGCTCCAAGTTATCCCTTACAGTTGACTTCGGATGAGAGCACAAGAACGTTGGATGTAACAAACACCCATTCTCTGGGCGTCTCCCAGACCGTCAATTTCGAGCGGACTGTGGACCCTTCCAGTGAAAATGATATCGTACAGATCAAAACCCCCGACACGGCACCCGATGATTTCCAGTTCATCGAGTGCGAACGAGGGACGGATGTCAAATTCAAAGTCAACGGCGACGGCAACCTATATGCGGATGGCACCCTGTCGGGGCCCGCGGATTTCGCTGAGATGATCGAGGTGAGTTCGGGGGCGGGAACGGTCGAGCCCGGCGACGTGATCGTCATCGATGCGAATAATCCCCGGGCGACCGAAAAATCGTACAAACCGCGGTCGACCCTCGTGGCGGGGATTTACAGTGCCAAGCCGGGTTTTCTCGGCTCGGAACGGGACTGGGAAAAGCCATCGGAAGGACAAGGCGGAGAAGCGGGAACGTATTCGCTCGACGACATGGCGAGTGAATTCAACGAAATACCACTGGCGGTCGTAGGAATCGTACCGTGTAAGGTATCAGCGGAGAATGGGCCGATTCGCCCGGGCGATCTCTTGGTGACGTCCAGTACACCGGGTCACGCGATGCGGGATGATGCCCCAATAGTCGGAACCGTCGTGGGAAAGGCCCTGGATTCTTTGACGTCCGGTACGGGGGTAATCAAGGTCCTGGTTACGCTGCAATAGGCATCGGATGCTAGATCTCGATCTTGAAGATGAACTTGGGGATCAACGCTCCGACGAAGGAAAAGATGATGAAGACCACG
>JBDGYW010000810.1:0-3417 GCA_039588935.1 Gemmatimonadota bacterium
CACGGGGGGCATTCCCGGGGTGGGTGACGAGGGAGTCCAACTCCAGGGCGACACACCTCTGGAACTCTCCCACTTCGTGGCTCCTACCCTTGGAACCTGCCCGGGTACGTGGGCGGACCGAAGCTCAGTGCCCCGCTTACCACTGTCAAGGCGGTCGGAGAGCCGAGTACTTTTTGCCGATATTAGCACCTTTGTGCAGATCCGGAAGCCCCAATTCGGCCTGACCTCCCTAGAGGACAGACCAATGTAACTTATTGTATCACATAAGTTTAACGAACTCGACATCTGCATTCCCCGCCCAAACCCGCATCCGGCACGCCTCTTGATACAAACAGAGGTTGCGGCGAGCCGCACAGCGACACGTCGCAAGACTCTCGGACCCACTGGCGATTCGTGGGAATCCGGGTCCTAGATTGTCATCTGTTGACCGTGGCCACCTAAGGCCGCGCCAAGAAAGGAAGAGTTAGGATGCGTAGGATCGCTACTGCCTCGACCGTTTTGCTCCTGGGGATCGGAGCGTGCACCGATACGCTGACTGGCCCTACCTCCTTGCAGGAGGACATCGCGCCCCCGGCCACCGTGAGGTCGGAATTCGGCTTCCTGTTTGGGAATTTCAACCCCGCCGGATTCCTGAAGACGCTCCAGCCAGGTGAGACCGACAGCCAGGAGAGCCTGGTCACACTGCTTCCTTACTCAAGCATCGAGGTACTCAAGCTGGAGGTGTGTGCTGAGACCGCGGCGTACGCCGGATGGCTCGACTCGGTCGATCCCGAGGCAGTCAGCGTCCCCGCTCCCCCCATGCCTGTCCCCGTCAGCGTACCTTTCAGCCTCGTTGTCGGCCCCCCCGCTGACGCGATACCCGGAACCTACTCGTTCAAGATCTGCGCCGTTGCTGACGGCACCGAGTTTGCCAGCCAGAGTGTCATCATCGAGGTGTACAAAGAGGAAGTGCCCACCGCCATCGACGTGGCCATCGACATCAAGCCGGGCAGCGATGCGAACTCCATCAACCTTGGATCCAAGGGCAAGGGGAAAGCCGCCGATTCAAACGCCAAGATCCCGGTGGCTCTCTTCTCAACCGTCGACTTCGACGCCACCCTGGTGGACGTGAGCACCGTTGCCCTGGGCGACCTGGAGCTGGACGATACGCCTGTCGTTTTGAAGAAGAACGGGACGTATCAGGCCAGCGCGGAGGACGTGAACGATGACGGCCTGATGGACATGGTCTTCCACTTCGCCCGTGCGACGCTGCTCGCCAACGGCGACCTCACCGAGGCCAGCGTGGAACTGTCCCTGACCGGAGTCTACGTGGACGAGGATGGGGATGAACAGGACATCATCGGAGAGGACGCCGTTCGCGTGATCCACTAACAGGCAAATGCCGAGCTCCGAGAGGAGCAGCTGCCTTTCAGCGAATAGGGGCGGGCCCAGCGGGCTTGCCCCTATTCTTCTCCCCGGACACCCGCGCTGACACAGTGCAGAGCGGGGAAGCCCACGATCGGGATGCTAGAAGAAGACCGACTCCTTTGTCATCCGCTACGCGGATTCAGACCACCGACCACGGCCAGCCCGTGTCACTCTACACAGTGGCACGGGAGTTGGGACACAGCTCGGTCACCATGATCGAGAGGGTGTATGGTCACCTGATGCAAGTCAGGCACCGGTCTCCGGTTGTCGAATACGTTGAAGCGGCTATCATTGAGTTGGCTCGGGTTGCAGGGCAGAGTGCCTAGGAAAACGCAAAGGACTTTGGCGTGATCCATATGTTACCGAGATTGTGACCGAGCCGGTTTCTCCCACCTGAGGGAGGTAGGGAAGGGCAGTAGCAGCAACATGTTGCCGGGGTGGCGGAACAGGTAGACGCGAAGGTCTCAAAAACCTTTGCCTGCAAAGGCGTGCGGGTTCGAGTCCCGCCCCCGGCATAGTAGAAGACCCGAGGGCTTTCGGCTCGCCTCTCCTGAGTCTGGAGAAGAGGCCTAAGGTCCTTTGGCATCTGAAACGGCGGGCCACTCACCTCGGGTGGCCCCTTTCACTTTTCCTTGCCACGCCCACAGCCCAAACAGTGTCTGTCCCGACTGAATGGGGCAACTCACTCCTGACTATTACGACTGAGACCATCTGTCGCCTACCTCCGATTGCTGAGCCGAGCTTGGTATGCTAGATATCTAGTTTCCCCACCCACCTCATCGATCCATACGGAGGTCGAGGCAAATGAGCCCTGCGACGAGTGTCCTGGGATGTCTGGCGGTCTTCGCCGCATCGTCGGTGGTCGCGGCGCAGGCAACCGGGTCGCCGGACGTACAAGACATCGTTATCGGACAGCGGATCGAGATCTACTCCGCTGTATTGAATGAGACGCGGCCGTTGGAGATCTACCTGCCAGCCGGATACGAAGAGTCCGAGCAGCGATATCCGGTATTGGTCGCCCTCGACGGAGATTGGTTCTTTCGGTATTGCACGAGCATCGTCGACATGATGTCGCCCAATCACTTTCCCGAAATGATCGTGGTGGGACTGCTGAACACGGACCGGAACCGCGACCTAGACCCCGTCAACCCCGACCATCCGGACCCACTCGGTGGCACCGTCGCCTTCCGGCGCTTCGTGGCCCAGGAACTGCTGCCATACCTCGATCAAACCTACCGCACCCAACCCTATCGGGTTCTGTCCGGCCACTCCCTGGCCGGGTACTTCACAGTCTACAGCCTCTTTGCCGAGCCGGGACTGTTCGATGCGTACATCGCCACCAGTCCGAGTCTGGGAAGCGAAGAAAGGCGGGCGGTGGTCCATACGGAGGCTGATGCGGTTAGGGCGTCACTCACCAATGGAAGAATGTTGTATTTCTCGTCGGGAGGCGAAGAGCCCTGGCAGATGCAGACGGGAATCGACGACCTTGCGACGTTGTGCGAGAGACGTGCGGACCTCGGCGTAGAGTGTTCCTGGGAGGTGTTTGCGGGGGAGGGACACGTTCCCGTGAAGGGCTTCTATCAGGGGCTCCGCTGGGTGTTTGCCGACTGGTTCCCGACGATGGATGTCTTCATGACGGGCGATCTCCCCGCGTTGCGGAGACACTATGCCGAGCTGAGTGAGCAGTTTGGGTTCGACGTTCAGCCCACGCCCGATATCCTGTACGGCATGGGCAACCGACAGGTCCGCGAGAGCAATCCGGACAACGCCCTGGCATTGTTCGAGTATATGATCTCGGTCTATCCGGAGTCCGGACCAGCGCATTCTCGGCTCGCGGTTCTCTACTCTCTGAACGGCGACACGGAAAGGGCCGAGTGGCACCGCAAAGAAGCTACCCGGTTGGGGTCTGGAGGCTAGCGAGCGTCGTCGGACGGAACATGATGGGGTTCCAAAGAGGTATACTACCCGATCGGAACTCGGAGCACTAACCCTCGCCGCCCTTCGAGTCCG
>JBDGYW010000811.1:0-4767 GCA_039588935.1 Gemmatimonadota bacterium
TCGACGCTGACGCCCAGGCAGAAAGCGCTGACTCAACGCTGTTGTCATACAGGTTGCGGCTCTTAACCTGGAACTGATACTGGCTCACTGGCTCCGCCAGACCCGTCACCGTCGTCGTGGCCCAGCCCGCAACCGTCTGCCATACCGCACTGTCCTTCAACGCACCGCCGGCCTGCACCCAGTTGCTGTCATCTACCGCAGGCGTGAAATAAATGGCATACTCAAGACCCGACGTCTCCGCGTCGTTGGAGTCTACAGACACTTCCACCGTGCTCACCGTCGGGTTGGTCACCTGAGGCGCGTCAGGCGTGTACGGAACCACGTAATACGCACTCGACGTGTCGCTCGCAGCGTGGCTGTAGTCATCCACGTGCGTCGCATAAACCACAACCGAATCATCTCCGTCAAACGCGCTCAATCCGCCAATGCTCAGCGCCGAAGGATCGGCCACATCAGCCTGGCCAGTCGAGTCTATCTTCGCCGCTCCGTTTATCGAGTACGAATACGTGTTTGTCCCGGGATGGCTCTCCGTGAACGCTACGTCAATGTCAAACGACAGCTCTCCGGCACTCACCACTCCGCCGCTGCTCGTAATCGCAACCAACGACGATATCGCCGGAGCCTTGTTGTCAAACGTAAGGTTCGCCGACGGCATGGAAAGCGTGTCAAGGTTCCCCTCCCCATCCTCGGCTATCACACGCAGCTGAAGCGTATCCGCATCGTAGTCCGCACCAAGCTGCACACCCGCATCCCAGCGTATCTGACGGTGTACCGACGAGTCTGTCGCCGATACCAGGCCCGTATCGCCAAGCATGTTCGCCAACAGCGTCCACGGGCCGCCCGTGCCTGCCCCTTCCCGGTACTCCGCCCTCACCGTGTCATACGCATTGTCACCGTCGGCAAGCTGATAGTACAGCTCCACTGTGTCACTGCCGTCTGCGCGCTGAGACGACGGCACCGTGCTCGTCCCGCCCGACGTGTCACGAAGCTCCGGCGCCAACGTCGACGCTGACGCCCAGGCAGAAAGCGACGACTCAACGCTCGTGTCATACAGGTTGCGGCTCTTAACCTGGAACTGATACTGGCTCACAGGCTCCGCCAGACCAGTCACCGTCGTTGTGCTCCAACCGACAACGGTCTGCCATACCGCACTGTCCTTCAGCGCGCCCCCGGCCTGTACCCAGTTGCTGTCATCCACCGCTGGCGTGAAATAAATGGCATACTCGAGGCCTGCCGCCTCGTTGTCGTTGGAGTCCACCGACACATCCACCGTGCTCACCGTCGCGTTGGTCACCTGAGGCGCATCAGGCGTGTACGGAACCACGTAGTAGCCACTCGACGTGTCACTCGCGCTGTGGCTGTAGTCGTCCACGTGCGTCGCATACACCACAACCGAATCGTCGCCGTCAAACGCGCTCAGCCCACCAACGCTCAACGCCGAAGGATCGGCCACATCAGCCTGGCCAGTCGAGTCTATCTTCGCAGCTCCGTTTATCGAGTACGAATACGTGTTTGTCCCGGGATGACCTTCGGTCCACGAAACATCAATGTCAAACGACAGCTCTCCGGCACTCACCACACCGCCGCTGCTCGTAATCGCAACCGCGGATGATATCGCCGGAGCCTTGTTGTCAAACGTAAGATTCGCCGACGGCATGGAAAGCGTATCCAGATTCCCCTCGCCGTCCCTGGCTATCACACGCAGCTCAAGCGTGTCCGCATCATAGCCCGCACCAAGCTGCACACCCGCATCCCAGCGTATCTCACGGTGCAGCGACGAATCCGACGCATCCACCACGCCAGTATCGCCAAGCATGTTCGCCAACAGCGTCCACGGACCGCCAGTGCCCTGGCCCTCACGGTAGTATGCAAACACCGTATCGTACGCATTGTCACCGTCGGCAAGCTGGTAGTACAAGTCCACCGTATCACTGCCGTCCGTGCGCTCAGACGACGGCACCGTGCTTGTCCCGCCCGACGTGTCACGAAGCTCCGGCGCCAACGTCGACGCAGACGCCCACGCCGACAGCGACGACTCAACGCTCGTGTCATACAGGTTGCGGCTTCTAACCTGGAACTGATACTGGCTCACAGGCTCCGCCAGACCAGTCACAGTCGTCGTGCTCCAACCGGCAACCGTCTGCCATACCGCACTGTCCTTCAACGCGCCGCTGGCCTGCACCCAGTTGCTGTCGTCTACCGCAGGCGTGAAGTATATCGCATACTCAAGACCCGACGTCTCCGCGTCGTTGGAGTCAACAGACACTTCCACCGTGCTCACCGTCGGGTTTGCCACCTGAGGCGCGTCTGGCGTGTACGGAACCACATAGTAGGCACTCGACGTGTCGCTCACACCATGGCCGTAATCATCCGTGTGCGACCCATACACCACAACAGAATCGTCTCCGTCAAACGCGCTCAGACCCCCAACGCTCAGCGCCGCTGGATTGGCCACATTCGCCTGGCCAGTCGAGTCTATCTTCGCAGCTCCGTTTATCGAGTACGAATACGTGTTCGTCCCGGGATGGCTCTCTGTAAACGCTACGTCAATGTCAAACGACAGCTCACCGGCGCTCACCACACCGCCGCTGCTCGTAATCGCAACCGACGACGACACAACAGGAGCCACGTTGTCGAACGTAAGCGTCGCCGACGGCGTCGCAAGCGTGTCCGCGTTCCCATCGCCATCCCTGGCTATCACCTGCACCTCGAGCGTATCCGCATCATAGCCCGCACCAAGCTGCGCACCTGCATCCCAGCGTATCTGACGGTGTAGCGACGAATCCCCGGCAGACACCAGGCCCGTATCGCCAAGCATGTTGGTCAACAGCGCCCACGGGCCGCCCGTGCCGTGGCCCTCACGGTACTCCGCCGTCACGCTATCATACGCATTGTCGCCGTCGGCAAGCTGATAGTACAGCTCCACTGTGTCGCTGCCGTCTGCACGCTGAGACGACGGCACCGTGCTTGTCCCGCCCAACGTGTCAAAAAGCTCCGGCGACAGCGTCGACGCAGACGCCCACGCCGACAGCGCAGACTCAACCGTACCCTTATACTTGTTGCGGCTCTGCACCTGGAACTGATACTGGCTCACAGGCTCGCTCAACCCCGTCACGGTCGTCGTGCTCCAGCTGGCGAGCGTCTGCCATACCGCTGAATTATTCAACGTCCCGCTCGCATGTACCCAGTTGCTGTCACCTACCGCCGGCGTGAAGTATATCGCATACTCAAGGCCGGCCGCCTCGTTGTCGTTGGAGTCCACTGACACATCAACCGTGCTCACCGTCGGGTTTGCCACCAGAGGCGCGTCAGGCGTGTACGGAACCACGTAGTAGCCACTCGACGTGTCACTCGCACTGTGGCTGTAGTCATCAACGTGCGTCGCATATACCACAACCGAATCATCGCCGTCAACGTCGCATATACCACAACCGAATCATCGCCGTCAAACGCGCTCAGGCCCCCAACGCTCAGCGCCGAAGGATCGGCTACATCAGCCTGGCCTGTCGAGTCTATCTTCGCAGCTCCGTTTATCGAGTACGAATACGTGTTCGTCCCGGGATGACCCTCTGTCCACGAAACATCAATGTCAAACGACAGCTCACCGGCGCTCACCACTCCGCCGCTGCTCGTAATCGCAACCGCCGATGATATCGCCGGAGCCGCGTTGTCAAACGTAAGATTAGCCGACGGCATGGAAAGCGTATCCAGGTTCCCCTCCCCGTCCTCGGCTATCACACGCAGCTGAAGCGTGTCCGCATCATAGCCCGCACCAAGCTGCACACCCGCATCCCAGCGTATCTGGCGGTGTATCGACGAATCCGTTGCGGACACTAAGCCCGTATCGCCAAGCATGTTCGCCAACAGCGTCCACGGACCGCCCGTGCCCTGGCCTTCACGGTAGTACGCCCTCACCGTGTCATAGGCATTGTCACCGTCGGCAAGCTGGTAGTACAAATCCACCGTGTCACTGCCGTCCGTGCGCTCAGACGACGGCACCGTGCTTGTCCCGCCCGACGTGTCACGAAGCTCCGGCGCCAACGTCGACGCTGACGCCCAGGCAGAAAGCGCTGACTCAACGCTGTTGTCATACAGGTTGCGGCTCTTAACCTGGAACTGATACTGGCTCACAGGCTCCGCCAGACCAGTCACAGTCGTCGTGGCCCAGCCCGCAACCGTCTGCCATACCGCACTGTCCTTCAACGCACCGCCGGCCTGCACCCAGTTGCTGTCATCCACCGCAGGCGTGAAATAAATGGCATACTCAAGACCCGACGTCTCCGCGTCGTTGGAGTCAACTGACACTTCCACCGTGCTCACCGTCGGGTTTGCCACCTGTGGCGCGTCCGGCGTGTACGGAACCACGTAGTAGCCACTCGACGTGTCGCTCACACCATGGCCGTAATCATCCGTGTGCGACGCATAAACCACGACCGAATCATCGCCGTCAAACGCACTCAGACCCCCAACGCTCAGCGCCGCTGGATCGGCCACATCAGCCTGACCAGTCGAGTCTATCTTCGCAGCTCCGTTTATCGAGTACGAATACGTGTTCGTCCCGGGATGGCTCTCCGTAAACGCCACATCAATGTCAAACGACAACTCACCGGCGCTCACCACTCCGCCGCTGCTCGTAATCGCAACCGATGACGATATCGCCGGTGCCTTGTTGTCAAACGTAAGGTTCGCCGACGGCATGGAAAGCGTGTCAAGGTTCCCCTCCCCATCCTCGGCTATCACACGCAGCTGAAGCGTATCCGCATCGTA